>NZ_JAYFEQ010000800.1:0-1151 GCF_055795085.1 Phormidium sp. CCY1219
GCATTGCTTTGGCTGGGAGTTGCCGTAGCACTAGCACTACTGGCACTATCCTCCCCCGCATCGGCACTTTCTCCCGAGGCGCTGGCATTGCTGGAATTGCTGCTGGCTTCGGTACTGACATTGCTTTGGCTGGGAGTTGCCGTAGCACTAGCACTACTGGCACTTCCCCCGGCGTTATTGGTTTGAGCGCTGCTGCTACTGCTCTCCCCCGCCGCCGGGGAAACCGATGTCTCGGCTTCATCGCTCCCGGGATTGCTCTCCTCCTGGGCGTTGTTGGCATTGTGGGAATTGCTATTTTCTCCCGAAGTGTGAGCGGTAGCAGTGGTGCTGGGGGGCGAGTCTGAGGCAGCGATCGCTTCCCCACTGGCACTGCTGGCGGTGGCCCCGGGAGTAAACTCCGTGTCGCTACTGGTACTGGTTTCCCCGGTGGATGAAGTGGCGATCGTCTCGCTGTGACTTGCCGCACCGGTTTCATCCGCCACCGAAGCGGCACTCACGGTAGCGCTGCTGCCACTGGCGTCTGTGAGAGTTGTGGATTTGAAGGGCTTAGGCATGGTTATTTATCTCCTGGCGATAATGGTCTAAGAATAAAGAGAGAAAGAAAGACTGGTATCTTCTGAGCTACTTGTACCATAGTCACTTTCCGCGTAAGCAGACCCTTCAGCAAAAGAGTCCGTCATCGCGTAATCCTCCGAGGTATAAACCAAAACAGAGGTTTCGCTGCTGGTTGAGGTATAGTCACCGCTGGCTATAGCCGTAGCTTCGCCATAACCAAACCCGGAAACGGCGATCGTGTCTGCATCAGCAGACGTCCACACCCCGCCTGCAAGTTGCTCGCTTTCCTGCACTGTTTCTACAAAATTCAAATCTTCTACAACCATCATTGTTTCTCCTTATGTTCAAAATGAGTCTATCGCTCATATTTGTTATTTTTATTGTTTAAAAAAGGAAAATCCGGAACGGGGGAGAACCGCTGAAAGCTTTTCTCCCAGCTAACAGCGGTTATGTCTTTATACAATATTAAGTCTCGCTCTTAACTGCAATGACTAAACATAGTAATAACTATCGTCACTAGCAGAAAAGGCATTGACGGTAGAGATGGATTTACCATCATCTGCATAGGTGTTGAAAGAAACCTTGCTAAATGAATT
>NZ_JAYFEQ010000801.1:0-10387 GCF_055795085.1 Phormidium sp. CCY1219
GTCCCCGTAATATCGGGAGTCGAATTGTTGGTTGTGCCAGTGGTGGCAATCGTGGGTGCATCCGGTGCAGTGGCATCAAAAGTGACATTACTGGCATCGGTAGTAGCCGTTACCGCAGTTCCCGCATTGCCCGCCGCATCAGTCACACCTGTTAAGTCGATGTTAATCCCTTGCGACCCTTCAGTATCGGTGGCTTGCAGGGTGTAAGTGGCGGTGTAATTGTTACCACTGGGATTAGTGACCGTAGCCGTTTGACCGCCAATCGTGACAGTAGGTGTGCCACTGAGAGCTTCATCAGCGGCAAACGTCACTGTCACCGTATCCCCCACTTTGGCCAAACTGGGGTCATTGGCATTGTCGGATGCCATGCTGACTGAAGATAAGGTGGGGGCGGTGGTATCCACCACAATCGCTTTACTCCCACCGAGGGAGTTGGTAGAACCCAAAGCGGGGAGGGTTAAGTCACCACTGAAGCCCACACTATCTTCAATCGTACCTCCATTCAGTCCTAAGGCAGTGGTGGAGAGGTATTCTAAGTCAGCAGAGGTGTCCCCCGATTGGATAACATAGTTAAAAGTGAGGGTATTAGTGCCACTGCCACTGGCATAGGTGGCATATTGGTCGGTGGTGCCAGTTTCCAGTTGCAGGCGGGGGGTGCCAGTGACGGTAACGGTTTGGTCGAAGGTGACGGTGATGGCGATGGTTTCTCCCACACCGTAGCTGCCATCAGCCTTGGTGGCGGTGACGGATGTCACCGTAGCAGGATTGTTCAGGAGTACCGAGACGTTGTTGCCGCCGAAGTTCGCCACCGCCAAGTCGTCCTTCTTGCCATCCCCGTTGAAGTCTCCTACGGTGACGGCACGCGGATTGTTTCCCACGGCGAAGGTGGTTTGGGGGTTGAAACTGCCACTGCCGTCTCCCAGGAGCACCGAGACGTTGTCGTCGCCGTCGTTCGCCACCGCCAAGTCCTTCTTGCCATCCCCGTCAAAGTCTCCTACGGTGACGGCACGCGGACTGCCTCCCACGGCGAAGGTGGTTTGGGTACCGAAACTGCCAGTCCCGTCTCCCAGGAGCACCGAGACGTTGTTGTTGCCGTTGTTCGCCACCGCCAAGTCGTCCTTGCCATCCCCGTTGAAGTCTCCTACGGTGACGGCACGCGGATTGTCTCCCACGGCGAAGGTGGTTTGGGTGCCGAAACTGCCACTGCCGTCTCCCAGGAGTACCGAGACGTTGTCGTCGTAGTTGTTCGCCACCGCCAAGTCGTCCTTGCCATCCCCGTTGAAGTCTCCTACGGTGACGGACCACGGAAGGTTTCCCACGGCGAAGGTGGTTTGGGTGCCGAAACTGCCACTTCCGTCTCCCAGGAGTACCGAGACGTTGTCGTCGATGCGGTTCGCCACCGCCAAGTCGTCGTTGCCATCCCCGTTGAAGTCTCCTACGGTGACGGCATACGGAAAATCTCCCACGGCGAAGGTGGTTTGGGTACCGAAACTGCCACTTCCGTCTCCCAGGAGTACCGAGACGTTGTTGTCGATGCGGTTCGCCACCGCCAAGTCGTCGTTACCATCCCCGTTGAAGTCTCCTACGGTGACGGACAACGGACTGTTTCCCACGGCGAAGGTGGTTTGGGGGTTGAAACTGCCACTGCCGTCTCCCAGGAGTACCGAGACGTTGTCGTCGACGTTGTTCGCCACCGCCAAGTCGTCCTTCTTGCCATCCCCGTCAAAGTCTCCTACGGTGACGGAAAACGGACCGTTTCCCACGGCGGAGGTGGTTTGGGGGTTGAATCCCAGGGTATGAGAATAGGTGGTCAGGGTGTGGGGAGAGAAGGGTGAGGAGTGGTTTGTCCCTTGTCCGTTGTTATCAGTGCCGTCGCCCATGACCCATTCCCAATTCCCCTGTCCCGGTTCCCCCTGGGGAAACATTTGTTGTAGGTGCCAGGTGCCCCCTTGGGCGGGGTTGCCGGTGGGGTGGGGGTTGGCATAGAGGTGGGCGTTGGTGTAGCGGTGTAGCTGTTGTAAAAACTCTTGTCCCTCGCAATTGGCGGCGACTTGGCATCCGTAAATGTGGAGTTGCTTAATTCGCCACTGTTGCAGTTGGGGGGCTTAGTGAGGCAGGGTTTCGCGGTTGAGGATGCGGTTGCCCAGGTAGAGGGTTCCCGGTTCGCCGTGAGAGATGAGGTGGAGGGTGGTGGTTCCCCGGTATTGCCCCGTTCCTGCCACAAGCTGGGTAATTTGCGCGATGCCATCTTCTTCGGGATGGAGTACCACCACGTCGCACCCTGGGCGCACTGCGGCGGCGAGTATCTGGTAATCTTCTACCCCGGGGTCGATGATGACCAATTCTCGAGGCCATGCGCTGTAGGGCGTTGCCTGGAGGCCATTTAATTTTTGCAGGGGCAAGAGAAACTTGGGGGTCATGGTGTGATGAGTTACGATGTTCACTGTTGTTCTCGATAACGTAATTCCAATTATGCCTTTTTTCCCCCATCCGGGTGCGATCGCGATCGCACTGTTTTATCTCTTTTTGACCTTGACAGTTGTGAACTTTGATGGTAAATGCCGCCGAGGATTCAGCTCGCAATGCAGAATTAAGAATCAAGGATTTTCTTATTTATTCCATACCGTTGCTTATCTGCCATTTCCCCTGCATACTTGGTAACGTTGGTTGTCAGGGGTGGGGGCTGATGCAGTTCGGTGGTAAGTGAGTGGCTGGTGGAGAATTAAGAATTCATAAGTGAGAAAATTGCCCGTGATTCATTCTGAATAGTTAATTGCCTCGGGCGAGTTCAGGTGGGTTGTGGGTCGCACAATGAGACCGGGAACCCCTCGAGGTGCCATGTAGTGGCATCGGTTTGCCTATTGTTGGTAATCTGCAATGGGGGAGAATGGACTTGACAAATAGTTTGAGTTGTGGTAAAAGAGGCGGACTCAGGGAGGCAGGGGATTTTTTTCAATTCCCAATTCTTAATTTTCAATTGGCAACGAAGCGGGGAGCAGGAAAGATAGGATAATGTAGGCAATGATGTTTTATCCTAATCCTCAATAGCAACCACAGGCGTAACCGTTCATAGCTAAAAAAAGGACATTCAATATGGGCGCGAGTTTACAACAGATTGCCGATTATCTCGACAACCGAGGTTGGAAATACGAGATAGATGAAGAGAACAACCGAATTATTACGGGCGTACAAGCGGAGAACGTGGAGCATTTCCTGATCGTGATCCAGCTAGACGAAGACGGAGAATTTTTTAAACTGTTTGCGCCGCAGGTGATTTCCGGAGTCAGCGAGCATAGGTTTAAAGAAGCGATTTTGCAAACCATGCTGTGCATTTCCTGGGAGACGAAAATGCTGCAGTGGGAATACGACCCCAGCGATGGAGAGATTCGGGCGATTATTGAATTCCCCTTGGAAGATGCGATAATGACCGAGAAACAATTTAACCGATGTTTGAGTGGGTTAATTCAAATTGTAGATGATATTGCCATGCCTCGGTTGCGGGCGGTGATGGAAACGGGGAAAGACCCGGGAGACGAAGATATCGGAGAGAGACTGCTGCTGACCCTGCAAGAAGAAGCCCCCGGACTGCTAGACATTTTAGAAAAAGCGATGGAAGCGCGAAAGAACCGGGGAATCTTCCCGGCGGAGGAGTAAAACCCTTTTCCCGCCGTACCATGAAACCGAAGGGGAGGTGAAGCGATCGCCCACCCTAGGCGCGATCGCGCCTAAAGTAGGGGCGAGTCCGAACCCCTGCAGGGGTGACGACAAACGGCGAAACCCTTTATCGGCCCAACTTATTGGGAATTCCTTCGCAACCGCCGGGGATGGTTTCGCGAGTTTTCGATCCTCCCCAGGCACAACAATAATAGCGTTGCTTGTCCGAGAGGCGCTCAACCCCAGAGAAATCCGCATTTTCAATCACCGCCCCGGTATATTCCCCGGTTTTGAAATTCGGGCGTTGGGTGCGACTGCGCGCAGAAGCGGTTTCCACCGAACCGTAATAGAAGCGAGTCCCCTTCATATCCGCACCAGAGAGATTTGCCTCGCAGAGGATAGCGCGGGAGAGATTCGCCTTCACCAAATCGCAATGGCTGAGATTGACTTTTACCAGATTAGCTTCACTTAACTCCGTCCAGCGCAAGTCAGTGTAAGCGAGATTCGCCCCCGCCAACATCACACCGAGGTCGATGACGCGCACCCCATAGGGACGATCTTCCGCATAACCCCCGCTTCCATCCAGGATGGGACGGCCCAGGTGGCGATCGCGGCGCAGAGGAGTCAGCAACTTAGACTGAGACAGGAAGCGAATAATTTTGGCCTTTCCTTCAGCATCCACACTTGCCAGGATAGCGGCGGTTCGTCCTTCTGCGATCGCCCGTTCTTGCGGCCAATCTTCTAGCAACCCTTCTTCATTCAGCGCCAGATCCGAGACCCCTTGAAAATAGGCATCAATCGTTTGTTGCTGGGTAATGCGATTTTGCTGAATCGTCAGGTCCTTAGAAATAATGTACTGTCGCCACGCCACATACACCGCGAGGATAGCAATCAAGATTTGCCCCAAAGCCCCCACCACATCGCCTACAGCGCCGATCGCATCCCAATTAATTTGGATATTGCGGCTACCCGGTTGCTGATTCGAACCGCTCAGCATCAGAAACCCGATGGTGGCGATCAGCAGTCCCAAACAAGCGATGACCACAGAACGCCATGCAGGGGGCACCAACTGAGTCCAGATTGTGCCCCAATTCGGCCAAATAATTCGCAGGGAAATGGCAAAGGTAGACACCGCCCCGGCGAATCCGAGCCAAATATTATCCAGGGCCAGACCGAGAATCATCACCGCGATCGCGCCCAAAACCAAGGCACCGGGGCTAATGCGCCACCCCTTAACCGGGACTGCTTCCAGAGTAGCGCCGCGATCGGCATTACGGTTGAGAGTGCCATTAGCGGAATCGCGATCCAAAAACACGCGCCGTTCCTCTTCGGAGAGGACCTCTGTACCGCCGCCATTCTCTGGGGACAGGGGAGAAGTCACGGCGGCGATCGGATTGTCTCCCTCGCCGGGAACCGGGGTGGAGGTGGGTTCGGTATTGGAAGAGTTGAGAGAATTGGGGGAGTTTTGCTCTTCAGGCATAGATTTTGACCATAGGTTCGGTGATAGCCTAGGATTCAGTTTAGACCGGGCGGGAAGACCCGACATGAGAAAATTCTAACCTGAGATGAACTGTCGGGCAGAGGGAATTCTACCACAATCCGGTACAGAGGCGGAACCTGTTTCGCAAAACTCGGGCAGGGAGGCGGGGAGGGCGATCGCCCTAAACTGGGGCGCTACAAGCTGCAATCGCGAATTTTGGCCGCCAAAGTGGGCCAGAAGCGACCGCGACGCCCCCAACTGGGGAGATGGCCTTCCGGAGCGGAACTATCAAAAGTGAGTTTGCCGTAAGGCAGCCAGGATTGTCCTTGTCGCCAGCCCACGCGATCGCTAAAGGCTTCGTAATTTTTCTCAACCGCTTTCCAAATCTGCCGTTGGACGCTAAACCCAAACCGATTGTCGCTGTATTCTCGCCAGAGTTTATCGATTGTGCGTAAATCTCGACAGGGGAAGTTTTTGAGGTCTTGTATATTTATTTTGCCATCCGCTTCCCGACCGCAGACCCGCACCATCAGCGCCTCGGTTTCGCGGTCCGCCGCTTGCCACTCACCGGCAGCGAGGCGATCGCGCAGGGTGCTGTAGTCCATTCCCACAGCGGAAGCGGGCGGGGTGGGGGAGCTGTCTACCCCAGAAAGCAGTTCCGGGGGCATAAAAGCGCGATCGGCATCCGTGCCGGTGCCCAGCAAGTATAACCACTGCTTCACCGACTGGGGGCGATGTTCCGGATCCAAGGCCAAGCCTTTCAGGATAGCGGCATTCACGCGATCGCTGATGTGGGGATTGAGTTCTTGCGGGGGCACCAGGGGGTCCGTGGCATCCTTCATGCGGGCGCGATCGCGAGAAGTCGCCGAGGCGGGCACTTCTGTAGTGAGAAGAGCATATAAGGTTGCTGCCAAACTATACACATCGGAATACGCCCCGCGCCGCGATCGCAGGTCGTATTGTTCCAGGGGAGCAAACCCGCGCGAGCCATATTCCGGATGAACTTCAACCCGGTCCTGACTAAACGAGTGGGCAAACCCGAAATCAATCAGAACTGCATCCGAGCGATTTTTGCGGACGATAATATTCAGGGGTTTGATATCCCGATGCAAAAAGCCGCGATCGTGAACCAAACCGATCGCATCGCCAATTTGGTGAATATAAAATAACGCTTCCCACTCCGGTAAAGCGCCTTTGGTTTCCACCAAAGTGGCTAAATCAGTGCCTTCTACATATTCCATCACCAAATAACATGACGAGTCATCCGGGACAACTTCCGCCACACGGACGATACTGGGATGAGTACATTGAGCCAGACATTCCGCTTCATTGAGAAAGGCTTGCTTTTGTTCTGCAAATTCGCGCGGCGATCGCGCCTTCGGGGTCAGGGTTTTAATCGCCACAGAATGACCCCGATTATCCTTTGCCAGATAGGTAATTCCAAACCCACCTGACCCCAGGACTTTTTCGATAACATACCGACCATTTTGTAAAGCGTGACCGGGTTTCCAAGCCATAATTCTCCACTCCCATAATATGAGTTTGCCTAGATTTTAGCGCACCCGATTTCCATTCCAAATACACATACAATTTTCGATAATTCTTCCCTCGGAGGGAAGTGACAAGAACAAAGCCCGCACAAGCGGGCTTTGAGAAAAAGGCTCTTACCAAATTGAGGGAACCCCCTCAGCGGGCTGCGAAGTGCAGCACCGCTAGAGTATCGAGGGCGACCTAGACCAGTAGACCTTCAGAGCTGGCGTAGTTGTACACTTGATACATACTTACCTCTTCAATCGAGGTCGCACTGGCAAACTGGAGCAATCCATCTTGGTTCGCGGGGTCGTTCTTGATGGCATCCAAACCAAGACCGTCGGGGCTGTGACCGTCGCTCAGACCTTGACCGAAGATATACTCGACCTTTTCGAGGTTCGAGACTTCTTCAATCGAAGTCGCACCGGAGTAATTGAGCAGGTCATCTACCACTGCATCATCTGCGAAGTAGGATTCCAGGTCATAGGAGTCGGAGGTTTCTTGACCATTTTCCAACCCGGTACCCACGGCGTAGTCATACAGTTCGCCATCGCTGATTTCGCCATTGCCGTCCCCATCGATGGTTTCGAGTTCTTGAGTGAGGATATCGGCGTAGGTTTCGCGATACCAGGTTAAGTCGATCGCCGGGGAAGTCGCCAGACCTTCCGAGATACCTTCACCGGACATGAAGTCGTAAACCATATCGGACTGGAGATTGAAGACATTCTCCACGCGATAGTTCGAGACGATTTGTTGGCTGAAGTTAGCGCTGTAGTATTCGAAGTTGACGAACTCGCTGACATCAATCCCCAGTTGTTCCGATGCTTGGTTGAACATGAAGGATTTAATCTCGAACTCGCTCACTTCCGGAGCCGTGGACAGATCCACACCGAATTGTTCGGCGATTTGTTCTCCGTACTGCTCCACAAATCCTTTCACATCTACCGCAGAGAGTTCCACGTTAGCGGGACCTTGGGCATACACGTATTCGAGCACTTGCAGGTCGCTGACTTCCTCAACCGAGGAGACGCCAAACTCAGCCGTCAGTTCGGACTCATAGGTAGAGCGCACGAAGCTATAGTCGATATCGTTCGACAGACCACCATACATGTAGTCGAGAACCAAACCCTCATTGAGTTCGCCCACGGCGCTCACTTCGATGTCGTAGTAGCGAGCGATATCTACCGCGAATTCGCTCTTGAGATATTCGACTTCCACATAGTTCAAGGGGTTGATGCCTTGTTCCCAGCCGGTGTCGAACATGAACTTGACGACCTGCTTATCGGTGAGGTTACTGACATCAAACTCAGCATCGCCAGAGATTTTGCCGCTCTTGAACTTGAGAGAACCGCTCTTCAGCTTCATGGAAGAATCGCCGCTGAGCTTCATCGAGCTGCTGTTGAACTTCATAGAGCCGCTCTTGGCGACGTTGCCGCTCTTGAAGTTGAGAGAACCGCTCTTGAGCTTGTTCGAGCCGCTGTTCACTTTGATGCCGGCTTCGCCATAGAAGGCGGAGAGGGCGTCGGCATTGTCTGCGATATAGCCGGAGACATCGATCGCGGAGAGCTTGACTTCTTCGACTTCTAAGGCAGCCTTGAACTCTTCGCTGTAGGCAATCTTCACCAGTTGGTCGGCGGTGAGAACTTGGCCGGCGGTGAGGTCTACATCGATTTCTAAGTTGGTGAGCAGGTCAGTTTGTTGGGTTTCGCTGAGTTGCTCGAACTGATAGCCAACGTAGTTGACATCGATGGTAGACAGTTCGCTGCCCACCCATTCCAGCAAGCTGGCATCATCGAGATTCGCCACTTCGTCCACGGAGACTTCGAGAGAGCCTGCGATCGCCTCAGTGTAGGTTTCGCGAATGTAGTCGAGTTCTACATAGCCTGACAAGCTCAGGCCCAGTTGGACGCCTTCGCCCAGCATGAACTTCTCGAGTTTTTCGCGATCGATTTCGGCGACTTCTTCTGCTTCCACACCAAACGCTTCTGCGATCGCGTCGGTATTGGCGTCCACAAATCCCTTCACATCGAACGCCGAGAGCTTCACCGCTTCCAGGCTATCCTGTGCGTACAGGTATTCCACCACTTGCAGCTTGCTCAGTTCGGAAGCATCCGTCACTGTCTCACCTTGCTCGGTGAAGTAGGTCACCATCTCTTCGCCGAGGGCAAACCGCGCGTAGTCGAAGTCAACCGCCTCACTCACGCCACCGAATGCGAAGTCAACCACGATTTCGGCGCTCAGTTCGGTCACTTCTTCCACAGTGATGCCGTAGTATTCCGCCAGTCCCGCTTCATGTTCGCTGCGATAGACTTCTACATCTTCCGCCGTCACGAACTCAGAGAGATCCACACCGACTTTCCAGGCTTCGCCGACCATGTAATCGACGATTTCGGCTTCGCTGACCTCTTCAATGCTGCTGGCGCTGTAGAATTCCACCACTTGCGCCGAGTATTGCGTGGTAAACGTTTCGATGTCGAATGCCGAGAGATTGGTAAAGCCGGCTTCCCAACCCGCACTGAATATATAATACTTCAGTTCTTCGCCAGACAGCTCTTTCACCAACGTGCCGTCAGCGGTGGTTTCTTCGCCGTATTTCAGCTTAAAGAATTCCGCATCTACATAGGGAGCTGCATCGCCAAACACGAACTCGACGGTTTGCTCGGCACTCACTTCTTCAATCGAAGCGACTCCGAAGGTGGCGACCATCGCCGCCTCAAAGGTGCTTTGATAGTAAGACACCTCCACATATTCCGTCACATCTAGCCCTTGCTCCACAGCTTCGGTGGCCATGAATCGGTAGAGTTCATATTCGGAGAGTTCCTCCACGCTTTCTACGGAATAGAAGGCGGTCAATTCAGCGGTGTATTGCGCCGCAAAGCCTTCCAGATTCAACGGAGACATGCTCACATCCGCTGCTTCTGCTTCTTCGCTGAACGCATACGCTTCTACCTGCTCGTCGCTGAGTTCTTCCACGGAAGTCACGCCATAGAACTCGATGAGTTGTTGCGAGTATTGCTCGCGAACGAAGCGCACGTCGATGTAGTATTCTCCGCTGTCAAAGACGTTATCGAGAACTTTTTCCGGTTCGAGTTCCGCCACGCCTTCTTCGCCATCGGCGATGTCTACCGCTTCGCGAATTTTTTCTTTGTGCTGTTTCTTGACGAACTCGAAGTTAAAGAATGCAGAGGGATTCAACCCTTCTGCCACACCTTCGCTGGTGATGAACTTCAACAGTTCTTCATTAGACAGAGATGCAAGGTCAATTCCCTTTTCGCTGGCTAACTCGGTCAGCTCCTCGGAGTGAACCGATTTGAAGTAATCGAACTGAACCAACGGCGTCGGACTGTAGCCGAGTTCTACTGCCTTTTGCAGCAGTTCTTTTTGGCTGAGATTGGCGATTTCTTCTTGGGTTAATCCCTCTTCTTGCAGTGCAGAACTCACTCGCTCTTTCACCACGGAATTAAAGTAGCTCAAATTCACCGAGGGAGAGGGCTGCAATCCCTCTTGGCTCACATAATCCTCGACTTGCGCGACTTGCTCTTCGGTGAGATTCTCGAAGTCGAAGTCTGGGAACTGCTCTTGCAGTGCATCTTGGTTTTGCTCGATGACATATTGCGCGTCGAACAGCGGGCTAGTGGATGTTTCACCACTACCATCGGTGGGTTCTTCGCCACTACCATCGGTGGGTTCTTCGCCACTACCATCGGTGGGTTCTTCGCCACT
>NZ_JAYFEQ010000802.1:0-51572 GCF_055795085.1 Phormidium sp. CCY1219
AACAAGAGCGCCAACGCGCCGAACGAGCAGAGGCGCAACTGCAAGAAGAACAGCAGCGCTATCAGGCTCTCATCGAGAGACTGCGCGCGCGAGGCATGGATCCGGAACAGTTGTAAGCGCGCCAGGGGGTTCACCCACAAGACACAGTGGCGATCGCACCTCTAGGGGCGATCGCCACAAGTGACTGACTGGCATTTAACGCGACCCCTCAAAGGTTTTTGGCGAAACCTCAACCGCGTCCACCTCAATGGTTCCCGGCGGCGTCAACCGTTCGAAATGGTCTTGTGCTCCCTTCAGCGGTTCCCCACAACTGGGACATTGAAACTGAGTTTGATTCAAACCGGTAATTTCATAACTGCAAACCGGACAGCGATCGATAATGATATTGCGCTTCAGCCACCAGCGCAAGCCAACAAATGCCACCACTGGCGCGATCGCTATTAATGCGAGTATAATCAAAATCGACTTAACGACCCATCCCAAACCAATCGACACCAACAACCACACGATTAACAGTGGCACCACCCATCGGCTCAATTCCGAAAGGGCAAACATAAAATTTTTAGTCGTTCCTTGATTCACGATTTACTCCTGTGTCATATTATCCAACACTTCCATACTACTCAGAAACCGCGAGTAATTGTTGGAGGCGGTGAGTGAAGGCATCCGTACCAAATGCCGCCAACGTCTCTTGACGCAACCACTCCCCGTCACAGCGCTTGTCCTCGCCTTTGAGGATTTCGATGCAAGCTTTCGCCACCGCCTCCGGGTCGCGATGGGGCACTCGCCAACCCAACCTGCCATCTTGCAGGGGATCTGCCGATCCATCCCTATCCCCAGACAGCACCGGTTTTCCCGTGGCCATCGCTTCCATGTACACGATGCCAAACCCTTCTTGAGAGGGCATGATATAGGCATCGGCAACCCGATAATGTGCGCTTAATTCCTCCGCCGGCACGAACCCGGCAAAGACCACCCGATCGCTCACCCCCAACTCTCGCGCCAGTTGCTCCAATCGCGGGCGATCTTCCCCCCGTCCGATAGCCAAATACTTGACATTGGGAATCGCTTGTGCTATAATTGGCAAAGCCCGAATGGTGACATCCACCCCTTTATAAATATCCCCGGGCCACAGACGTGCCACGGTCATCAACACCCGGGAATCCGCCAACCCATACCGTTCCACTAACTCCGGCGGTTTCGGACCGGGGGTAAATAGGGTTCCATTCACCGCGCAAGGGAGCAAGGCAAACTGTTTCCGATCCAATCCATTCTCCTCACAAGCGCGATCGCGACTGTACCGACTGATCGTCCAAATCCGATCCGCCTTCTGCAGCGACTTTTGCGCCCTAGGGTCTAACGGTTCCCACACTTCCTTCCCGTAGGTCAACACCGTGTAGGGAATTCCGAGGGGTTTGCACAACAGTTGTACCAACGGCCCTAAATTAATATGACCGCAAAACACCCATTGAGGACGCCGCTGCACCAACAGCGCCAGTAATGTCATCGCCAGACGCCAGCGCCCCCGCCACGGCGGTAGGGTTTTGAGATAATGAAATTCAAACGCCTCATTATCGGCAAATGGATTATCGCACTCCGGATCGTCGCGCAATAGCAACACCTGCGCCTTCATCTGATTTTTCGAGGCAATTTGCCCGTAAGCTTGCAGAATATCTTTCACATAAGACTGAATTCCCCCTTCCCGGGAAAAAATTTCTAAAAACA
The DNA here is from genome assembly GCF_055795085.1 of Phormidium sp. CCY1219. Taxonomy (NCBI): domain Bacteria; kingdom Bacillati; phylum Cyanobacteriota; class Cyanophyceae; order Oscillatoriales; family Oscillatoriaceae; genus Phormidium; species Phormidium sp. CCY1219. Next base: position 1,726 of record NZ_JAYFEQ010000802.1, read on the forward strand.
CGAAGATATGTTGGGTTTTACCTGCCACGTTTTGCTCCCATTTTTAACCGATAATCTTGGCGATCGCCCCCTAATTTTTTCCCAAAAAGATCATCCCCTTGCAACAGCTTCACCCTGCGGATTTTCCCATCGCCTGACCCGCCAACCAACTGGTGGTCCAAGCACTTTGGAAATTAAACCCTCCCGTTACCCCGTCAATATCCAGGATTTCTCCAGCAAAATAAAGACCGGGACAGCACCGACTTTCCATTGTTTTAAAATTCACTTCTTTGAGTTTGACACCGCCGCAGGTGACGAATTCTTCTTTAAACACCCCTTTCCCCGTAATTTGATAGCGTCCCCGCGTTAATTCTTCCACCAAGCGATTAAACGCTTTTTTGGAAATTTCCGCACAACGGGTTTGGGGGTCGATCGCCACCGTGGCGAGCAATCGTTCCCAAAGGCGGCGCGGAAGGGCAAAGCAGTTACACTTGGCGATCGCCGATTTTGGCGCAGCAGACTTTAACTGTAGCAACTCGGCCCGCGCGGTTTCCGGGTTATATTGCGGTACCCAATTTATTGTTAATGGGGCGCGATACTTTTGTGCGGACAAATATCTCGCCCCCCATGCAGAAAGTTTGAGCGCTGCAGGACCGCTCAGTCCCCAATGGGTAATTAACACAGGACCAGTTTGCTGTAATTTGGCCTCGGGTAATTGCACGATCGCATTCGCCACCGAAATTCCCGCTAAATCCTTTAGGCGATCGCCCTCCAGATTAAACGTAAACAAAGACGGTACCGGCGGTTCGATTTGGTGTCCCAGGGACTTGGCAATTCGATACCCGAGGGGATGACTTCCCGTTGTTAATAATAGGCGATCGCATTCCAACTTTGCCCCAGACTTTAACAAAATTTCAAACTTTCCCCCCTCAACCCCCTCAGTTCCGGAGTTTGCAGGATGTGCGATCGCCCCCACCACCGCCACCCCCGTGCGAAGTTGCACCCCCGCTTGTTTTGCTTCCCCCATCAAACAACCCGCAATCGTTTCCGAATCATCGGTGATGGGAAACATTCGCCCATCCGACTCAGTTTTCAGCTTCACTCCCCGCGATTCAAACCACTCCACCGTATCCCGGGGTTGAAACCGCGAAAAAGCACCGCGCAACGCTTTTCCTCCTCGGGGATAATTTTGCACTAACAGCGCCGGTTCAAAACAATGATGCGTCACATTACAGCGCCCCCCACCGGAAATTCTGACCTTCTTCAGCGGATCGCGTCCCGCTTCCAATATCGTCACCTCCGCATCGGGATGGGTTTGGGCGCAGGTAATCGCACCAAAAAATCCCGCCGCACCTCCCCCGACGACGATCGCTCGCAATTTATCTGACCTCAAGGCCGATTTACGCTTGATAATTGACACTCCACCTGACGATAAATAAGTATGCCAAATAATTCTAACTCATTCTAACTCATTCTAACCCATTTGAATCCATTTAACTCGTTCCCAGACTCCTGCCTGGGAACGCCCTATTTGAGGCTCCGCCTCCCCCCGTAACCATGCCAAATAACTCGCCCACTGTGGCTATTTACCCCTACAATTGAAAGCGAAACTGCTGCAACTGTTCTCGCAAATCCGGCGGATTGTAGCCCAATGCAAACGCCTTTGAACTATCCAACGACACATCCGGTGGCCGTGGTGCCGCCATTTTTACTTCCGCTTGCCGACCTTCTTTTAGGTTAGCATCCCTCAGTTGCAGCACCTCCACCGCTATCGCCAAAAACTGATAGCGCGACACCCGTTCTTTCCCGCCCAAATGTAGCAATTCCGGTGCTTTTTCTAGGGCTAATAACAACCCCTCTGCGCCCACTTTCCCGCTGACCGGGGTGCGGAATTCATCCACAAACAAACTCAGTTCTTTTCCTTCCCGCAGGGTTTGCAACATCGGTTGCAAGAAACTTTTCGCCACCGGCCCGCCATAACCAAACATTAACGGCATCCGACAAACCACCGTTTTCGGATAGCGATCGCGCATTCCCTGTTCCGCCATCACTTTATGCTCGCCATAAATGCTCACCGGACACACCGGATCTGTTTCTTTGTAAGGCGGATTTAACCCATTAAATACCAAATCAGTAGAAGTAAAAACGCAAGCAATCTCCGCATCGGCACAAAGACCCGCCAGATTGCAAGATGCCTTCACATTGATTTTATGGGATTCCTGGGGATGAACTTGACAAAAATTCGGTTGAGATTGGGCCGCCGTATGAATCACCGCATCCGGTTTAATCTCTTCAAACAAACGCTTCATTGCCGCAAAATCCCTCAAGTCAACCTGTAACAAATTTACCCCGGGAATGCTGCTCGGTTTTAGGGAAAAATAAGTCCCATAAACCTGCCAGTTTTGTTTGGCTTTTTGACCCAGATTCCATCCTAAAAAGCCGCTAGCACCAGTAATTAACAGTTTATTAGTCATTCGTCAATTTTTATTAGTCAATTGTCATTGGTCATTGGTCATATTGGTCATTGGTCATATTGGTCATATTGGTCATTGGTCATATTGGTCATATTGGTCATTGGTTTTGGGGTGTAGGGTGCGTCACCCCCGCCACCCTATCACACAAATCAACCAATCCCCGACGGGGGTGACGCACCGATTCCCGTGCGGCTCATTGGTCAATTGTCATTGGTCAAGTGTCATTGGTCATATTGGTTATATTGGTCATTGGTCATATTGGTCATTGGTCATCTGGTAACAGGTCATTGGTACTCCTTCAAAGGACAAATGACAAATGACAAATGTCCAATGACAAATGTCCAATGACAAAGGACAAATGACAAAAATCCCTACTGTGGTTCAAAATCGGTTTTATCCACACCACATACCGGGCACACCCAATCCTCGGGAATATCTTCAAAGGCGGTTCCGGGTTCGATTCCGCCGTCAGGATCTCCTTTTTCCGGGTCGTAAACGTAACCACAGACGGTACAGACATATTTTTTCACGATCGCTCTCCACTTTCATCTCGGCGTGACTCTTATTTTAAGGGAAAGGCGATCGCAATCTTGCTTTGCTCTCCCCAAAGCAGCGATCGCCCCATCCAATCCACCGGATCTTCCGTCATAATTGGGAACGATTTACACTCACCCAATCCCTGCTGCACTCTATGACCACTCCCAGAGACCCAAACACCAACCATCTGCGCCGCCTTCGTACCCTGTCTCGCCTCCTCGATAGCGCGATTACCATCCCCGGAACCCGCTACCGGGTCGGATTGGATCCCCTCCTGGGACTCCTCCCTGCTGGGGGCGATATCGCCGGTGCCCTAGTTTCGGCGTATATCGTCTTTGCGGCGGCGCAAATGGGCGTACCGCGCAACAGTTTATTGCAAATGGTCTACAACATTCTCTTGGAAACCTTAGTGGGTACAGTTCCCGTACTCGGCGATTTGTTTGATGTTGCTTGGAAAGCCAATCTCAAAAATATGGAGCTGTTGGAGTCTCACCTTGGTTCCCCCCGCCCCGCCAAACCCGCCGATAAATGGTTCGTCTTCTTGCTGTTGGCGGGATTAATACTGGCTGTTCTGGCGATCGTCGCCCTCGGTCTCTGGATCCTCAGCCTCATCGTCGGCGCGGTATTTCAATGAGCAAAATAACTTTTTTCTGCAAGGTTTGAAAATCGCATAATTTCTGATTTGCTTGGCTTACAGGCTAGCAATAGCTTGCAAAAAATTAGCAATTTGTACTGACAAAGTAATAAATCTCCGCCAAGGGCGCTTTCGGGGTTGACAAAAAAATCAACCTCGGTTATATTGATTCTAGAGCGTTGGGAGGGTAGCGGGTAGAAACCGGATGGCTATACCCACTCTTTGCCTGGGCAACGAATGAGTTATAGAATGTTTCTTCGCCTTGTTATCTACTACTAAACCGACGCTTTAGTGGCACGCCAATTGGGTTATAAATTTATCCCCCGGAGGTATATCAATGACGATGAAAACCATTGATGTTTTGTTCAGTTTTGATACCACAGGCAGCATGTATCCTTGCCTGACGCAAGTTCGCAAAAAAATCAAAAGCACCGTCACGCGCCTTTTAGATGAAATCCCCGGAATTCGTATTGGAATTATCGCCCACGGAGACTATTGCGATGCAGGCAAAACCTACGTCACGAAAACCTTAGATTTTTCCGGAGATCTGGATAAAATTTGCCACTTCGTGCAAAATGTTGAGGCAACTTACGGCGGCGATGCCCCGGAATGTTATGAATTAGTCTTGCATGAAGCGCGATCCCTATCTTGGCTTCCCGATAGTACGAAAACCGTGGTAATGATTGGGGATTCGATTCCCCATGCGCCGGCCCAAACCCCTGAAAAATTGAATTGGCGCAAAGAATTAGACAAATTAGCAGCGATGGAAATTCCCGTTTATGGGGTGCAAGCGCTGAACCGCTCTCATGCTACGCCGTTTTATCAAGAACTCGCCGATCGCTCTGGTGGCTTTCACATTAGTTTAGACCAGTTTTCCTACATCACTGACCTATTTTTTGCTGTCTGCTACCAGCAATCCTCCGACGAACAACTGCAAGCATATGAAAAAGAAGTTGCCTCCCAAGGGCGCATGAGTCGCGGATTAAACAAAATGTTTAATTCCATGATGAATCGCGAGGTAGCAGTGTATGAGGAAGCTGCCGATTTGCGTGCGGTTCCTCCGGGACGATTCCAGGTTCTCGAAGTAGATAAAACCTGTGCGATTAAAGGATTCGTCCAAGAAAATGGCCTAATTTTCAAGCGCGGACGCGGCTTTTACGAATTCACAAAAACCGAAACTATCCAAGGTAAAAAAGAAGTCATATTGATGGATCGCAAAACCGGAGATTTATTTGCCGGCGAAGCAGCGCGGGAAATGCTGGGATTGCCAAAAGGGGAAACCGTGCGGATAAAACCCGCCAACTTGGAACAGTATGCAGTGTTCGTGCAAAGTACCTCTTACAATCGCAAATTGATGGCGGGCACGCGGTTTCTCTACGAAGTAGAAGACTGGGACAAGTAATTAAACAATCACAGGTTTTTTGACTTATTACCAGGATAGTGCTGGGAACGAGAGCATAAAACTCTGATAAAATATCCGGCATTGGGGGTGGGGCAGCTCATCCCCAAACTGGGATGAAAAGCGGCTATAATTCTTAACTGGATAACAGAGGAAAAGGAGACTTGTCCCTTGCCAGAATCGACAGCAGAAATTAAACAGCGCGCCAAGCAACTGCGCCAACAGCTACAACAAGCTAGTTATGCCTATTACGTCCTCGACAATCCGATAATGGAGGATGCGGTTTACGATAAGCTTTATCGGGAATTACAAGAGCTAGAAAATCAATATCCGGAACTGATTGCGCCGGATAGTCCGACGCAGCGGGTGGGGGAAAAGCCGGCGACGCAATTTGCTACGGTAAAGCATAATATTGCGCTGTACAGTTTGGACAATGCCTTTGATTTGGAAGAATTTGCCCAATGGGAGTCAAAATGGCAGCGGATTGCACCGCGAGAGGAATTTGAGTATGTGTGCGAATTGAAAATCGATGGGTCGGCATTGGCGCTCACTTATGAAAATGGCCTGTTGGTGCGCGGGGCGACGCGGGGCGATGGGGTGACGGGGGAGGAGATTACGCAAAATGTGAAGACGATTCGCTCGATTCCCTTGCGGTTGAAGGGCGAGAATCTGCCGCCAGTGGTGGAGGTGCGCGGGGAGGCATTTTTGGCGCTGGATGTGTTTGAGCGGATTAATGAAGAACGATCGCGATCGCATGAGGCAGCATTTGCCAATCCGCGCAATGCGGCGGCGGGCACTCTGCGCCAGCTAGATTCACGCATTGTCGCACAGCGGCGGTTGGATTTCTTTGCCTATACCTTGCAGGTGCCGGATGTGGAGGATATCCAGGTGGCGCAGACTCAGTGGGAGTCTCTGGAATTATTGCAAAACATGGGGTTTAAAGTCAATCCCCACCGGACATTGTGCCGATCGCTCGATGAAGTGAAGGCATATTACCAGTATTGGGACAAGCAACGGGTGGATTTACCCTACATGACTGATGGGGTGGTGGTGAAACTCAACAGTGTGACCCTGCAAAAACAACTGGGATTTACGCAAAAATCCCCCCGCTGGGCGATCGCGCTCAAATATCCCGCCGAAGAAGCCCCCACTCGGGTGGAATCCGTCACCGTGCAAGTGGGACGCACCGGCGCGCTGACCCCAGTGGCCAATTTATCCCCGGTGCAATTGGCGGGCACTACCGTGTCGCGCGCCTCCCTGCATAACGGCGATCGCATTGCTCAGTTAGATTTGCATATCGGCGATACGGCGATCGTTCGCAAAGCCGGTGAAATCATCCCGGAAGTGGTGCGAATCCTGCCGGAATTGCGCCCGGACAATGCCCAACCCTTCCGCATGCCCACCCACTGCCCGGAATGCGGTCAACCCACGGTCAAACCCGCAAGTGAGGCAGTGGCGCGCTGTATCAACGCCTCTTGTCCCGCCATTTTGCGCGGGTCTCTCGTCCACTGGGGCAGTCGCGATGCTTTAGATATTAACGGATTGGGGGAAAAGCTGGTCCAGCAAATGGTCGATCGCCAATTCGTGCAGTCCGTAGCGGATTTATACGACCTCACGATAGATAAACTCTCTGCCTTAGAGCGATTTGGCCGGAAATCCGCCCACAACTTGCTCCAGGAACTGGAAAAATCCAAAACCAAACCCTGGGCGCGGGTATTATACGGATTGGGCATTCGCCATGTAGGCAGCGTCAACGCCCAATTGCTGACAGAAAAATTCCCCGATGTGGAGCAATTGTCCGCCGCATCCCCGGCGCAAATCGAAGCAGTTTATGGCATCGGTGCGGAAATTGCCGATTCTGTGGCGCAATGGTTCCAAGTCCCGGCAAACCAAACGTTAATCCAGCGATTAAAAGCGGCAGGATTGCAATTCTCTGCTGCCCCCAGTTCCCCACAATCTGCCGCAGAAAAACCCGCCCAAACCTTCGCCGGGAAAACCTTTGTCCTCACCGGCACTTTGCCTACCTTGACGCGCAATGACGCAAAATCTTTGATTGAAAATGCCGGGGGAAAGGTGACGAGTTCCGTGAGTTCTAAAACCGATTATTTGGTGGTGGGAGAAGATGCCGGCTCTAAGTTGAAAAAAGCCCAAGATTTGGGAATCGCGCAATTGGGAGAAGCGCAGTTATTGGCATTGTTGGAGCAATAGTTGCAAACCCCTGGGAAACTCGGGGATCCGGTTAGTAGTGGTGAGAAACCGGGTTTTTTTACCGCATATTTACTGATTCGGCAAGCCCACGTCGGGTGCTTGTATCCCCTCGGTGGGAGAATTGCACAACCGAATTGGGGGGTTTATGCACCCGACGCTGGCTGATTTTAATGCCTCTTGGATTGGGTTACAGCTTTTCGATGGTCTTCATCGCCGAAACTTTGGGATTTTTCCGGGTCGAACCGGTTCCCACGGGTACCCGACCGATTAATTGCTGAGGGAAGTCATGGGCCGCGATCGCCCGCGCCCGCGCCCGGGCGATCGCTTGTTGGGCGCGGGTTTTTTCCGGACGACTCTGGGCGCTGTGCAAACTTTCCCGGGCAGTTTCTAAAGCACTATCCGCCATCGCACAATCGATTTCGTCTCCGCGTTCTGCGCCATTGACCACCACCGTCACTTCGTCTGCTTCAACTTCGGCAAATCCTCCCATCACGAATATCGGAAGCCAATCTTTTTCAAACCGCACCCGTATCACCCCGACTTGGAGAAATGTTACAATCGATACATGACCCGGGAGGATGCCAATTTGACCGTTAGTGGTGGGCAAAATGATTTCGGGGGTGGGCGCATCCCAGACGACTTTTGTGGGCGTGACGACATGAAGGTTCAAAGTCATAGCAATTTTAGATTTTTCGATGTTACATTCAACATGAATTCACCATGCAAATCTTAAACTGTGAAATTATAGCACTGCTGTGGGTTCCTTTTTCTCGTGAGACTTCCCCCTCCCCCACCCGATCGCGCCTTTCCCCCCGATCGCCCGCACTGGCGTAGGCATCCCACCCGCGATCGCGCAATCGCCTCGCCATTTTTCCCTTGCTGATTGCCGATTCATCATCTAAAATCATTACCCATCATTAACTTGAGAGTTGCAGATTGCAGGGATTGCAGAAACATCGGCGGCTGACGCCGGGGCCTTGGGAGAATAAATTGCATTGTGTTCACGAGAAAAACCGGTGGGGTCCCCCAGACATCCCTGGATCCCGACAGTGAGCCCGGGGGAGATTTGTTTAAAAATATGTTAACCGAGCCGTCAAATTTTTTACGATTCGCAATCTACACCTTTCACGTTTTATGATATTATGGTTAGTTGCTTTTTTTTAAAACAAGTAACCGCACCACAAAAAAGCGAGCGGCAGCTTGTTAAAAAATATTAAGGGCGATCGGGATAGACCCAAAGCAAAGAAAGGCCGGAAAATTTCAGCACAAACCAGAGGTAAAATAGAAAAAGTCCACCGGGTGCATCTGGGAAAAAAATCAAGGGAAAAGCACTGGCCGATGGGGGGAATCGAGGCGGCTGAGTAGGGGCAGAAACCCTGTGTCCGTGAACGTTGCGGCCAGGGAGAGATTGCGATCGGGCAACCGAATCGAAGCGATCGCATCTCTGATACTTCGGATAGATTTTTCGCCCTGAGATTCACCATCTGTGGTTTTTGTCGTTTAGGATCGAGATGAGCTTGTCGGAAATGGCAAGTCAAGAAACCCGATCGAAAAACAGAAGTGAAACCCTGTTTTCATGGAGACCTTATGAAAAAACTAACCTTTAGAAGACAACCGATTTAACAACTGAGGATATTCGACGCAAGCAGGTGAAACAGCCGCCATGAGAATTTTACTGGTGGAGGATGACGAGCCGATCGCGCAAGCGTTAGTCGCCACACTCCGAGAGCAAAACTATGTTGTAGACATCGCCACCGACGGACAAGAAGGGTTAGAACTGGTCGAAGCCTTTGGCTACGACTTGATTCTGCTCGACGTCATGCTACCCAAGCTCGATGGTATCAGTTTGTGTGGCAAGCTACGAAACTCCGGCTATCAGATGCCGATTTTATTGCTCACCGCAAAAGACACCACCGAAGACAAAGTTAAAGGACTCGATGCCGGGGCAGATGATTATCTGGTCAAACCCTTCGACATTCCCGAATTAACCGCAAGAATTCGCGCCTTATTGCGGCGAGGAAATGCCCCCTTATCCGCGATACTAGAGCGGGGACAACTGCAACTGAACCCCAACACCTGCGACGTCACCTATGCCAGCAAACCCGTCACCCTGACCCCCACCGAATATCGCTTGCTCGAACTCTTTTTGCGAAACAGCAACCGAGTTTATAGCCGCAGTGCCATCCTCGATCACCTGTGGTCTTTTGACGAACCCCCTGCAGAAGACACGATTCGGGCGCATATCAAAGGCTTGCGACAGAAATTGAAAGCCGCAGGCGCGCCTGCGGACTTAATCGAAACCGTGTATGGGATTGGATATCGGCTCAAACCCCTCAGTTCCGAGGACAAATACCGCGAACCGCCCAAGATTCTCATGGCGGGATTGCCAGAAGAATTGGGTTTTTGGTTACAGCAGCGACTGGGGAAAGTCTCGGTGCGAGTCACCCATACCGGAGAAGAGACCCTGCAAGAAATCAGCGCCGCGCCCCAGAGTTGGTCGCTGTTAATCGTAGACGTGCAGTTAAAAGAACCGGCAGGGGTGGAAGTGCTGCGCCAGGTAGCCAGCATGAGAAAAGGCAAACACGAACTGCCGACGATTTGGTGTGTGGAGAAAGGGGAACAGACGGGAAATGGGGAGCGCTTCAACGGAAAAGGGAAGGGAAAAACTGCCGGAAACGGAGCCAGCGATCGCGTGACTCATGCAACCTGCGTCTTAGTTCATCCCATCGATCGCGTAGAACTAGCGCGCCAAGTGGCCAAAATCCTGGAATTGCCCCTGAGTACGCGAGAAGACGGTTCCTCTGAGGAAGCCACCTTAGCCGCCGTAGGGAAAGTTTGGGAGCGGTTCAAAGACCGGATCGGCGATCGCGTCACCACCCTAGAGCAAGCCAGCAATGCCCTCAAAAGCGGCGAACTCAACTCAGACTTGCACGCCAAAGCGCAAAGAGAAGCCCACAAACTAGCCGGATCCCTAGGGACCTTCGGGTTTTCCAAAGGTTCAGAAATTGCCAAAGAAGTGGAGCAGTTATTGCGCGATCGCCCCTTGGAGTGTGAAGACGGGTTGCATTTATCGAAATTAGTAGTAGAACTTCGCAGCCAGCTCGAGCGCAGTCCCTCTCCAAAGCAGACTGCATCCGTGGGGGTTGCGGAAGACAAACCGATGCTGTTGCTGGTAGATGGAGACCCAGAGCAAGGGTCTCGCCTGACAGCAGAAACCCAGCAGTGGGGAATGCACGGAATCGTCGCCAATACAATTGCCAGGGCCAGAGCGGCGATCGGCGATCGGCGGCCCGAGGTAGTGATTTTAGACCTCGATGTCCCCGCCCCAGAAACAGACGGCAAACGCCCCCATCAAGAAGCATTAGATTTCCTCGCCGAACTCGCCAACCGCTTCCCCCCCATTCCCGTGGTGGTTTTAACCGATCGCAGCAGCGTAGAAGAGCGCTTAGAAGTCGCCCGACTCGGCGGACGCGCCTTTTTGCAAAAACCCCTGCGCCCCGAGCGCATTATGGAGGTAGTCACTCAGGTTCTGCAACGCGCCCACAACACCGAGGCGAAAATTATGGTGGTAGACGATGACCTGCAGGTGCTTTCCCTAGTGCGAACCTTTCTCGAGCCTTGGGGTCTCAAATCCCTCCCCCTTTCCGACCCCCATCGCTTCTGGGAAACCCTGGAACACACCATGCCCGACTTGCTGGTGCTGGATGTGGAAATGCCTCACATCAGCGGCATCGAACTATGTCAGGTAGTTCGCAACGACCCGCGCTGGAGCGGACTGCCGGTGCTATTTCTCACCGGACACCGGGATCCGAATACCGTGCATCGAGTGTTCGCCGCCGGGGCCGATGATTACGTCAGCAAACCGATCGTCGGGCCGGAATTGGTGAATCGGATTCTCAATCGCTTAGAACGAGTGCAGTTATTGCGAAATATGGCCGAAACCGATGCCCTGACTGGCGTGGCCAACCGTCGCAAGTCTACCCAAGAGTTAGAGAAGTTTCTCAAGCAAGCTGCCACTCACGACCAACCCATGTGTTTGGCGATTTTGGATCTCGATCGCTTCAAATGGGTGAACGATCGCTACGGTCATGCCACCGGGGATACTATGTTGCGTCATTTTGGCAAACTGTTATTACGCACCTTCCGCAGTGAAGATGTGGTCGCCCGCTGGGGCGGCGACGAGTTCGTCGTCGGGATGTACGGGATGACGAAAATCAATGGAATGAAGCGTCTGAGCGAGTTGCTCGATATCATGCACCAAGAATCGGCAATCCCGGTTCCGGAAGGAAACTGGCAAGTGACCTTCAGTGCCGGCGTAGCTGAATATCCCGAGGATGGGATAAAATTGGAAGCCCTTTATCGCTGTGCCGATGACGCCCTGTATCGCGCCAAGGAAGAAGGCCGCGATCGGATTGTGGCTCGTTAAGTGAGAATCGCGGCAGGGCATTGCCCACCCTCGGTTTCTCACTTAACTCGGTCCCCCCTGGGAGGAACGTCCCTCCAGAGCTACCGCCTCTCCCCCCAATAAATGCGACTGCGAAGGTTTGTACCCTTGCTTATCATCCCACAGCTTGCGATCGCCGATAAAGGCTTGCAAATCCGCGAATCGCGAAGTGCTTCATTGCTTTCCCCCGGGCTAAAAGTACCGCCTCAATTCAGTGGCAATTGTCTCGCGCTTATCCACCCTTTTTTGCACCCCATATTCCCCGATTCCCCACTTCTGAAACTCCGCTTTTCCGGGTGGATAATTCTCGGCTTTTCAAACCACCGCATTCAACCCCTCCGGGTTTCCTACCCCGGCGATCGCGCGCCTCTATCCCCAACCCAGAGAATGCATTGTTTATAGTAGAAGTATTCCACCTAAATTATCCTCTCAAGAGCGGGTATTTTCCATGACCAAAGCAGATAAAAACCTCGACAATCCGACAGCGAGTTCGGAACTCGCCAGTGGCGTCATTCGCCTCAAACCGCAACATTACATTCATGTTTTAGACAACAACACGGGGATTACCCGGTTGGAAGTCGGACCGCAAACCGTTACCCTGCGCGATGGAGAACGACTGCTATAGCAGGTCTAAATCAGTTGTACAATTCTTAACGGGAGTGGGAGCGTCTCGCTCCCTACACTGACAAGCGAGCTGGAAGCTCGCACTGCCATATCAATTGCATGAATCATTTAGACTAGCTATATTAAAACCGCAACCGGCAATTGTGGATGCGCGATGAAAACGGGGAACCGATCGCCGATTCTCCACGATTACAAAGAACGCACCGCGCGCACGGTATTCAAACCGGATTTAGTCATGTTAGGTCCGGATGAAGCGTTTACGATTTTAAGTTTATCCGGAGATAAGCCCAAACGTCCCAATGCGATTAAAGCCCTCGCTTTATTTTTAGGGCCGGATTTTATGACGGATATCTTCACCGTGGAAACTTCGGACCACGCGCGGCTGCAATTGCAGTTATCTTATAATTGGCATTTTGATGTCGATCGCACCAACGAAGAACAAGCCGGCAAATTGTTTCAAGTGCCGGATTTTGTCGGGGCCGCCGGGGTGCAATTTGACGAATTTCACCGCAATTCAGCCCGCATCATTCGTTAAGCAGTGTTTGGGTTAGATGAACAGGGACGGATTCGCGAAGCGTTCCGGTTTCCGGCGAATAATTTGGTGATGACCAACATCGACATCCAATCCGTGGAACCGGTGGATGAAGAAACTCTAAAAAGCCTGCAAAAGTCGGTACAATTGGCTATTCAAATTACCACCGATGCCCAAGAAGCCGCCGCCCGCCACGATGCCGAACGCATCGCCCAAGAAGCCCAAGCGCGACTGGAACGACAGGCAATTGTAGACAAAGGAGCTGCGGAAGCAAAACGGCGCAATCTGTTAGCATTAGAAGCAGAAAATGTGGCGATCGCCTCTGCGGGACAAGCTACCGCTGAAGCCCGCGCCAAAGCCCAAGCCGCACAAATTCAAGGGCAATTGCAAGTGGATTTGGCCACCCAAGAAGCTGAAGCTAAGGCGATCGCTTCAGCAGTGGCGATCGCCACCACTCTTCCAACGCCGATTCTATGTCAGTAATAAAACCCCGGCTCTTTCCCTCCCGAAGACTCTACAACAGTTTTGAGGGAGGATGCCGGTTCGACCAATAAAACGATATTGTAGCGTCCCACCACATACAGGATTTCCCCGGGAAGCAAGGTAATATTTTGCTGACACAAGGCGGGCCACCAAGAGTTGTGAAATCGTACCCGCCCACCGAAATGCGGTACAATGGCTTCGTCTACGATCGCTCGGTTTTCTAACGCCTCTCGATTGACCCCCGAGGCGGGGGGAACACCTGTGTTATCCCTAACTTTTTCCCCTTTTGAGAAAAGTCCGCCAAAAATTATCTGGAATGGATTTGACTTCATCTGATGCTGTCCTCCCCAGTAGCACTCCGATGCGAGCGAGGGTCCTGTGTTTGTGCTTTCTCTTGGGAGAAATCCGCCAGTGTTCTTGACCAGGGTGTTGGTCGTATTTTTTGTACGATCTGGCACAGAAGCACAGGCGATCGCCCGACTATAGCGTTAGTGGCATTGCCCTCCCGCAAATATGCAGCGCCAGAGCGATTTTTCCTCAAACTAGGACAACAGATTAACAATCACTAACAAAAAAGGGGGAATGACCCCCGTAGCGATCGCGGGGGGAGTCTGGTAGAGTCAAAAAAAATCAGCAGCACCCTTGCATAATTGGCGACGGAGTGTCCTACTAAAGTCATAGGCTCCTGAAAAAGCGCTTTCCAGCGGCTCACTTTGTTGTCTAAAGGAGAACGAGAATGTTCAATCCTTTTCACCGCGATCGCATCCCAACGCCACCCAAGCGTTTGAATAACGCCGAGCGATTTTCCACCTGTCTGATGGTGGATACGCAGCAGGGGCGTGTAGTGTTGCAATGGATTACCCAACCGCGTTTGAGGCGCAACTTTCAGTTATATGCGGCGCGGGATCCGAACTTCGCGCGCTTGGGCGATCGGCGAGAAAGCGCCTTAGAAGCGTTTTGGATCGACCTCGCCCTGAATCCGCCACCCCCCCAACCCTGGGAACCCACCAATCGCGAGCAACTCGCGTTGCAACATTTAGCCAGTTACTACGAACTCATTTGTGACAAAGCTGCCAAATGGATCGTCAACAAACATGGCCAACTTTTATGGCAAGATGCGTTCGATATTGCCAGAATCCTAGTCCATGACGAGGAAAAATTGGCAAGTATTTTAAGTCAATATCAAGCCAAAGGAGACGCTAAATTATCCACCTATTTGCAAGAAGTTTTAATCAGAACGATTAAAAGCGAAGCCTCAGTGGGTCGGTATTCTTACTGGCGGTTAGTCTGTCAAACGCCGCAGTATAAATTAATCGATGCCTTAGGGAGATTCGGATGTCAAGAGCCGGAAATTTCGCAGATTATTTTTGCGCGAAAGTATTTCCACCAAGTGTATTTATTTAACCGGGTGAAAAGTCCACACAGAAAGCCGGGAGAAATTTGGCCCGTGCCCCAACCGGAAGACTTTGGCGAAACGGCAAATTGCTACAATGCGGAAAGACTACTGCCTTCCGCACCCCCTGAAGTAGCCGCCAATCCCAATCCCGTCACTGGCGAGCAGATGAAAGCCTGGATGGAAACCTGTTTTGAAGCCTTAAAAACCACCAAAAAGTTAACAAAAGAATGTTGGTCTCTTGACGTGCTTCGAGAAAAAGGCAGAGAATTTGCAGCTCCGGAAACGGAAAGCGAAGACTATTTTATTAACATAGTGGGAGAGGGTCAATTTAAGGGAGGTTACTTGAATGAAGCGAAAGGAATTAGCGAACGGTTGGAAACCGAGCTGAGAAACTGTAAAAATGTTATCGAACTGCAAGTGGAAAATGGTCGGTGGTTCATCGATGAAACGAACCTGCTTCCCCTCACCTACGGATTCGGCTTGACCCAAACGCAGATTGCTGCTTTATGCAACCTAAAACAATATCAAGTCAGTCGAAAGCTGAGTTACTATAAAACTCAATTGCTGAACGCTTTAACCGAGATTAGTCAGCCCGAGGAATGGGTTTTGCCCTATGTTAGGGAGTGGTTGCAGAAATATTTTCCAGCTCCCAACCGTGCGGATATCATTCAAGCGGCTTTAGTCGAAGCGCTCAAAGAGATTACAGCCTCAGAACGAGAGTTATTGTCCCTGTGCTACGGAGAGCAACTCGATGTCAGGGCGGTAGGCGATCGCCTGGGAATCTCGCCAGAGGAAGTCGAAGCGAAATTAAACCGCATTGAAACCCAGTTGCATAATGCGTTATTGAAGCACCTAGATAAATGGATGAAAGAGTATATCAAGCAATGGCTGTATGAGGTTTACCAACTGTCCATTCAACAAGTCTTAATCCATCATGTCCAGGAGCTGCCATTGCCAATTCAGAACAGCTTGCAAATTCATTATCAAAATTATGCCAAACCGGAACAATTAGCGCGGGAGGTGAGACTTAGCGAATCAGAGGATAGCCAGCTTTTTTGGAAAGGAAGGTGCCAGGTAGAAGAGGATTTAGTTCGGTGGATTTTGGAGGAACTAAACATTAACCTGACTGGAAATAAAGAACGGGAAAGAATTAATAAAATCGTCGAGCGAAACTTGATAGCCATCTATAAACAAGGTAAAGGAGGACAAGACAATGAGAGCTAGAAACCATCGCAGAATTAACCCGATTGATGACTCGTTAATGTTGAAAATCGCACCGGAAGACCAAGAACGAGGGTGGCAGCTTGCTCAGAGCCATTCCAATGCGATCGCCCGCTATCATGGATATCTCAACTGGCTGAGTGTTAAAACAGTCTTACCTTGGCTGGAGGAATGGGCAGCGGAAGAAAATTTACCCAGACCCGCAATTTGGCCCGGGGAAGAAAGAGTGCCGAGCGTTTTAGAACTCGTCCATAATGGCACTGCCATTCAAGTGGGTAACAGGCGATTAATCCTGATTCCATCAGATGAAATGGAACCCGAATTGTTTACCGTACCCCAGGAATGGGTAGACAATCCGAGCTGGATGGGAGATTATTATTTAGCAGTGACAGTTAGTGTGGAAGGAGAAGAGGATGACTGTTGGATGAAAGTATGGGGATTCGCCACCCACCGACAGGTGAAAAATCGAGGAAATTATGATGCAAACCATCGCAGTTATTCCCTAGCGCTTGCAGAGTTAACCCGTGACTTAACGGTAATGGAAATTGCGTTAGGACTTCAGGTGCGCGAGGTAGTGAAACCTTTACCACAGTTATCGGAAACCGAAGTAAAACAATGGTTAGAGCAGTTGGGAGATGCGTCAGTATATTCGCCGCGCTTGCAATTGCAGGTGCCTTTTGAGAAATGGGCCGCCCTGTTGAGTGACGATCGCCTCAGACAACACCTGTGCGATCGACGCATGGGAAAATTAGCGGCGGAGGTGGAAAATACCTCGCCGGTAAAGTTGCGAGAATGGTTAGAGAATGTGCTTGACTCGGGAAAGAATGCGTTAGAAGATGGATGGCAACAGTTTGAGTGGCTGGTATCTCCAGCAGAACCCAGTGCGGTGCGCGGGAAAAGCGAAGTGGTAGACGCCATTGCACCAGTCATTCGCTTGCTGCAACCCAAGGAATTAGAACAGACTCGTCGCCATGCGGCGGGGGTATTGGGAGAACTAGGGGTGGGCAATCCAGAGGCGATCGATGCGTTAACCCAATTGTTGCATACCGCTCGCGAGGAGGAAACCCGTTGGCAAGCGGCGCTGAGTTTGGGTAAAATCAGTCCGGGGCATCCGCAAGCTGGAATTAGAAAAGCCAGGTATCTGGATTTTGGATTGCAGTTGGAGGGTCACTCGATTGCGTTAATTGTTGCCATTATGCCCAGAAATGATAACCGACTCGGCGTGTTTTTGCAAGTGCAACCAATCGCGGGAAGGAAATTGCCACCCTATCTAAAATTGAGCCTACTTTCGGAATCTGGAGAAACGAAAAAAGAAGTGGAAAGTCGAAGTGATGAGGAAGGAAAAGGAAAGGATAACTTAATTCAATTGCGGTTTAGTCCGCCTTCGGGCACTCGATTTAAGGTGCGAGTTTCAGTGAATGAAGTTAGCGCTACCGAGGAGTTTATCGCATAACATATGCCGCAGTTAAGCGAATTAGCAGGGAACTACAGTTATGGGAAAGGCGATCGTTTTAAAAATAGTGGCGGGTGACTTTGACAGCGGATTTCCCGTTGTGTTACAAGTCTTGGACGAGCGCGGCGGTCTTCCTTTGGCAGAACGCTCGGGTTATCTTCCACCGCATCCGCATTTGGAAGGATATTATTTCAATTGGCAAACTAGCTTTCGCAGTCTGACAAGTCAGAGAGGGAGGGATTGGGGAATCGATCCAGATTTACCCTCTAATGTTTCTAATGAATACGATATAGAAGCTTGTCGCGAATATGCCAAATTGCTAGAAAAAAATATGAAAGAGTGGCTGCGGCAGACAGTTGATGCAGGATGTCTAAACATTAGAGAGAGATTGATTGAGGATTTGGCGGAAAATAGGGGTAACGTTCGCATAACGATCCAAGCCAATCCCAAATTATGGAAGATGCCTTGGTTGGAGTGGGATATATTGTCAAAGTATGCCGATTTGGGGATTGGGTTTAGTCTGCTGGAGTATCAGAAACCCGACGCGATCGCTCGCAGTGGAAAGCAAGGTGCTGCCGTGCGAATTTTGGCGGTGTTTGGCAACAACGAGAATATTGATTTGACACCGGATAAACAGGCGATCGCGCAACTGCCGAATGTCGAGTTAGAACCGTTGGAGCAACCCTCGGCAGCAGAAGTGATTCAGAAGTTACGAGATAAGAGAGGATGGGATATTTTCTTTTTTGCCGGTCACAGTCAAACCAAAGGCGATGAGGGAATCATTTATATCAACGAACGGGAAAGTTTAGAAATCGGACAGTTTAAGGAGGCGTTAAAGGAAGCGATTCGCCAGGGATTGCAATTAGCGATTTTTAATTCTTGCGACGGATTGGGGTTAGCGGAAAAGCTGGCGGGATTGCACCTGCCGATCGCGATCGTGATGAAAGAACCCGTGCCCGATCGGGTAGCGCAGCGCTTTTTAACAGAGTTTTTGAAGGAATATGCATCGGGAGCGTATTTATATACGGCGGTGAGGCAAGGGCAAAAATGTTTAGAAGAATTTATCGATTTACCGGGATGTACCGGGTTGCCGATCGTCTGTCAGAATCCGGCTGAAGTGCCGCCGACATGGGAGGAGTTGCGGGGTAGGGAAAGGGGAAGTGTATTGATTCCCGAATCGATAGAGATAAGCGATGCCGGAACTATTTTCCGCGATCGCGAAAAGCAAGTGCCGGATGAACTCACTGGTTCCTCAGTTCGCGATCGTAAAATTGTATGGAGAAAACTGGGTCGCTCATTAGCTGTGAGTTTTGCGATCGGGCTGTTTGTCCTCAGCGCACAATGGCAAGGAAAACTTGAAACCTGGGAACTGCAAGCCTTTGACCATTTAATGAGGCAGCTTCCCGTGGAAGACATAGATCGCAGGCTTTTAATTGTGGGAGCCGATGAAACGGATTTGAGCTTGTATGGACACCCTTTACCGGATGCTATTTTAGCAGAAGTTTTAGAAAAAATCAATGAGTATCAACCTGCGGCAATTGGGTTAAATATTATTCGCGATCGTCCAGTGGAAAACAGAAATTATCCCGGCGAACATAACGCTTTCCTGACTCAGATAAATACTTCATCAAAAAATGTGATTTTAGTCTGTTCTATCGGAAATGACTTAGACAGTAGCACAGAGCCTTTACCAGGACTGGTGGATAGCGAGCGACAAGTGGGATTTATTGATGTGTTTGACGATCGTGATTTAGCCCTGGACAATCGCTTACGTCGCTATCTCTTATATCGCAGTGATAATCCAGTTCCCGAGCCTACGAAATGTCATACTCCTTATTCTTTAGTTTGGCATGTAGTGGAGCGTTATTTCCAACATCATCACTCTATTGACGTGACCCTATCCCATAGCCACTCAAAATTTGGCTCAGTTGGGATTCAACGGATCGCAAATCGCAGTGGGGGATACCAGAATTTGGGGGAATATGCTAAAGGCAATCAAATACTGATTCGTTATCGCCATACTCCGGATCCGAATCAGATCGCTCACCAAATTACCGTGCGAGATGTGTTGGAACAACGCCATTCGTTTAAACGATCTCGAATCGAAGGAAATGTTGTTTTGATTGGCATGACCGCTCCAACGTTACAGAAGTCGTTTTCTACCCCTTATGGGAAAATTAGCGGGTTAAACATTCATGCCCATGTAGTGAGCCAGATCCTTAGTACCGTTGAGGGGGAATTGAAGGGCAAAAATAAGCGACCCTCGATTTGGTGGTGGCCTCAATGGGTTAATGCACTTTGGGTATTATTATGGTCATCTATTGGTGGAACGATCGTCTGGCGTTTTCAACAACCTTTACAGCGATGGGTAGCCATTAGTGGTGCTATTCTGATATTATATGGAGTCTGTTTGTTTGCCTTAACTCAAGGAGGCTGGATTCCACTAATACCAACCATTTTAACCCTCCTGACCCCCACCTTTTGCTTGAGTTTATATACCCTATTCAAGCTGAAGTCGTTTGATTAAACTAATGCACTGATTTGTGTTTCTATTTTCTATGATGAAACTGCTGATTCACTTGTTATTTGCGAGCGTCATTGCTCTTGCCAGTATGCTGAGGCTCCCTGCTTCCATGAGTACGGAAATGGGGGGACAACAAGTAGCCCAAGAGACAGAACCAACAGATCCAGGAACACCAAAAGGAACATCTGAACCAGCGGGAACCCGACCCGAATCAACTTGTCCGCCAACGGAAACACCTCTAACAGCCATTAATCATGGAAACGAGAGTGATTTTACCCTAGCGGAATATCCGATTTTTTTCTTTTATAATCCTTATTCCCGCGAAAATCTGGATGCCATTGAATTTTCCCTCTATGACAGAGCCGAACGCCGCACTATTTATAGAACTGAGATAGAACCCCGTGAAAATCCAGGAATTATCCAACTGAGGATTCCCGAACAGGCTGATTATGGCTTAGAGGTTAATCAAACCTATCGGTGGTATCTTACCGCCTATTGTTCCGAACGCCGTACTGATGGCCCGGATGTGGAAATTAACGGCTGGATTCATCGCAAACCGATGACGGAACAACTGGAGGCTGAGCTAGAAAATCCCTCGATTCCCCAATACATCACCTATATGAATGAGGGAATTTGGTACGATGCCGTTAGCCTTCTCGCCCAAAGTTATGCATCTAATCCACAGAACCAAACATTTAAAGAAGCGTGGGAGAATTTGTTGCAAGCGTTAGGTAGAGAACACTTGAGTCAAGAGCCATTGATTAACCCGGTGGTGAGTGGAGGAGAGGCAGACGAGTAATACCTTGTTGGTAGCAAATCTCTCAATCTAAGATTTTCTGGTGTAGGGGCAATTCATCAATTAAACCTACACTATTAATTGAGGCGCTATCCTCCTGGGGATTTGGACGTTTATCGCCAATTTCCGACTAAAATGTAAGGTGCCCAAGATTTGGGGTTTTGATACTTGAGAGTTTTTAAAAGAGCTTTTTGAGCGCGATGAAGTGCCTCAGCTTTCGTGACTCCCCTTTCGATGAATTCCAAATAAAACTGTTTCATCAGTTGATTGGTTGAGTCATCCTGAACTCGCCAAAGGGTAGCAAGGGTACTGCGAGTTCCGGCTCGGACTGCTAACCCGGCTAATCCTAAAGTAGCGCGGTTATCCCCATCGGCGGTTTTACAGGCACTCAAAACGAGTAATTCAATCGTGCTAGAGGGAGTGCGATCGCGAAGCAGTCTATCAAATTCGTTAGGTCGGATTAATTGACCAGTGGAGTTTGCTGAACCATAAACCAAGATATAAGTATTCTGTGGATTTGAACTAAATTGTCCATGAGTTGCCATGTGGACGATAGAAAACGATCCGATATTTAACTTTTGTTTGAGTCGGGGCTGGGTAAACTCTGAGTTTAACAAAATTTGAGTCGAAACTAGATTGCTAATACTTTCTAGTTCAGTGCGGACATCTAGGGGTTGAAAGTTTTTATCTTCTACTGTTAGAGCTTCAGTAACTCCGGTTGCCAATACGCTGAGTTGGGCTGACTCTTGTTCTAAATCGAAAGTTTGTAAATTTGGCAATAGAGCAATCGCATAATCCTTTTCCACTAAATATTTTTCGGTTTGGCGATCGTATAATGCTGCGATGGGAATATTTTTTAACTCCCCATCCAAGACAAAAACTAGGGTTTTGAGTTCAGCGCTAGTTTCTAAGGCGGGTTCTAGGGGTTGGATTAACCAGCGATAAAGATTATCAGAGTTCTCTAACAGATCTTCCAATGATGAAGGGTTGGCTAGTTTACGTCGGAGTGTTGCGACATTCTCTTGCACTTCTGCCCGAGGAATGGGAATCATCCGACGTTCTAATGATTGTTGGGGTAATTTAAACAAAACTTCTATCCGATTTGGCAAGAGAATCGGATAAATGAGGGCAGCATCTCGGGTAATCTCATTGAGCGATCGCTCAATTCGAGCCGATGAATCCAGCGATCGCCCGGCGTTAGAAACGGCTAGATTGCATTGCAGGAAGTTTTCGAGTTCAGCGAGTTGCAGCGCATCAATAAACTGAATTGCATTTTGCAGGCGATCGCGATTTTGGTCAGCGGTTTGTAACAGCAGATCGACAAATTGCCGATACATGGGTTCAACATTATCTCTCAACGAAAACTGCACATCGGCATTAACGGCCAATAAATCATTTCGCAGCGAATCTAGGATTTCAACGGCAGCGGTATAGTTACCGATCGCATCTTCTACATTCCCTTCACCCGCTAACAACCGTCCCATCTGCCACTGCCACTGATATCTCAACTCTGGCGCATTACTTTGTACCGCTAACTCTAACGCTTCCTGAGTTAACGTTTTCGCTTTCTGTCTGTTTGGGTTATCTCCCTGCTTTTGCGCTTGTGGTGGCAAGAAAGATTCATAGCGTTTCCCTTGAGTCCCGATCGCATACGATTTTAGTCGCGCATCCCGTAATGTCTCCGCTTCTGTTACCGCCTGCTGCAATAATCCATCAATTTCTTCCCTCGAGACAAGCGCCAATTCTGCTGTCTCTCCCTGCCCTAATTTTTCGCACTGCATCAAACTACAGGCTAACTTAATTCGCGCTTCTACCAGTGGTTTACTCAGTTTCATCTCGCTCATCTGAGATTGAATCGCCGCCAATAAGGATTGTAATTCTGTGCCTTGAGTTTCCGATTGACGCAGCAAACTGAAGAGATTTAATTGCGCTAGAAGTTTGATGGTAGGTGAAGGCGCGATCGCCAGCGCCTGGTGGTAATAATTTATTGCGGCTTTTCGATACTCCTCAGCCTCTTGTATCTCTCCATAGTCTTCTTTTTGTTTGGCTAAAGATTGTTGAGTATTAGCTAGGAAAAATAAGGTCAAGCTTTTTTCTCTCGGCGAATCGATTTGACTGATTAAAACCCAAGTATTCTGTAAAATTTGCTCCGATGCATCAAGCTGCCCGATCGCTCGCAAAACATTTCCCAAACTCCGCAATGCGATCGCTTTGAGTTCCGGATTATATTCTCCCGCGAAATGCCGTTGCACCAATTCAATCTCTGACTCGGTTTCTATTGCATCACAAGACAAATTCTCTTCTGCGCCAACCACTTCCAATAACAGATTACAGGAGCGCCGATAATAGCCCATTTGTTCCAATGCCTGAGCTTGATTCACCAGTGCCCCGAGTTGTCCTTCTTCATCATTAAGGTGCTGGTATTCTGCTGCGGCATTTTCCCAACTGTCAAACGCGGTTTCTGCGTTTCCCAAAGCCAATAATAAATGACCTCGAGTATTCAATGCCACTGCACGAGCAATGCGATCGCCTCTTGTTTTTCCCATCCGTGCTAATTGCAGACTGGCCGAGCTGGCTTTTTCGGCATTGTCCCATTGTTTCAATTTTTGATAAGTTAAGGACAAATAACTCAATGCCAAAGACTGATTTAAGCGGTTGCCGTGTGCCGCATAAAAATCCGCCGCTTGTTGGAGTGTTTCTGCTGCTTCAGAATAGAGATTGCGACGATAGAGTTCCCTCCCCCTTTCCATCAGTTGTTGGGGCGTAGCGGATTGCGAGATAAGCTGGGACACTTCCCATGAGTGCCCTATCTGCAATCCGGGGATGCCGAGGGCGAATATTACCCCCAACATCCCTAACAGGAAGAATCTCAACCCCCGTTTCAGAACGGATTCCACCTGACGGAAAAATACACCCCATTTTCTTGCCACGTTCTGTCCCTCGAATCAATCTCAACTAAAGGTAGACCCCAGTCTAACCGAGCAGAGAAGTCATTCCCCAGTTGCAATTGTAAACCCAATCCGGTGGAAAGTAACGTATTTTTATCCGGGTTGGCGCGATCGCCTTCATCCCAGTTCCACCCCACCCCCAAATCCACAAAGGGAATCACCTGCAAACTGCCTTGCAACTGGGGAAACTGGACAATCGGATATTGTAACTCTACCGAAGCAAAGGCCCCATTATCCACCAGTAATGCATCTTGGCGATAGCCCCGCACGCTATTGAATCCACCGACGCTAAACTGTTCTAATGGCAGTAGGGAATTCGTCGCTAACTGGATATCTCCGCGCAGGATGAGTAACGGATCTGTGCCCCCTGTTACGCCTAAACCGTCTAACCGACGCACCCACTGTCCCTGTCCCCGCCACGCCAAAAATCGGCTATCGGGTTCGTTGTCATTTACGGTGGCATCAAACCATCCGACACCCAAACTGAATTCGGACCGGGCGGCAAAGATTTGTTGACTGTCTTGCCATAAGGCATCTTGAAAGAATCGAATGGCAGAAACGCGGGTTTCACCGTTGTTGTTTGCGCCGGGGGAAAGGGGGAAATCTACGCCTAATAAAGAGGTTTCGCTTTCCCGACGCGAGGCGGTGATTCCTAATGCCAATTCGGTTCGAATTAAGTTGCTGGCATCTTGCAGGGATTGGTTGGGAGATTTGGGAATAATCCGTTGAATAATGGGTTGACGATAGCTGAGTTCGTAGGTGCGAGAATTCGCTTCGATATCCACTTCATCGAAAGGGGGTTCGACGATTTTGCTGTCGCCTGTGCTGTAGCGGAAAGTGAGGGTGCCATTGTTAGGGGTGAGGGGGAGGGCATACCCGAAATCTAAGTTGTTACTGCCATCGGTATTGGCATAGTTGAAGGTGGCAATGTCACCGAGTCCTAACAAATTGTATTGTGTGAGTTGCGCTTGACGACGCAAACTGCCAACCGAGGGCGATCGCCCGTTATCAATTGCCAATTGAGGGCTAAAAAATCGCGCTTTTTCGACGCTGACGGCGAGGAAACTGGTATCGGGTTCGATGCCTGCAGCAAGTTCGGCGGAGATGGTTTCCAGGCGGGGGTCGAATTGCAGGAGGTAGAGGGATTCTAGGAGGGTGTCGGTATTGACGATATCGCCGGGGTTTAATCCCAGACGGTTTCGCACGTAGGTGGCATATTGGTTGGTGAGGCGGGAGTTGCCGATGACGCGGATATCTTCGAGACGGTTTTCGATCGCTTGGATGGTGACGACGCGATCGCGCACGATTTGCGGCGGGAGAAAGGCCCCTGAACCGATATATCCTTGTTGTTCGTAAAAGGTGGCGATCGCTTCTGCTGCTTCCTGAAGTTCGGTAAACGTGAGATTGCGGTTGGTGTAAGGTTCGGTGATGGCGGCGAGTTGTTCGGGAGAAAGGGCGCTGCTGTCGCGCAGTTCAAATCGCGCTACGGTAAGGGTTTCGGGGACGGAAGCCACGGGAGTGGTGACAAGGGTTTTCGGTTGTTGTGCCGAGAGACAACCGGGGGAGAGTGAGGATTGATTGGTGAGGGGAGTGGCGGCGTCGGGTGCAATCAGTTCGAGTTCGCCGCGATCGTTGATTCTCATGCCGGTTGCTTCGATTTTGAGGATGCGGCGAGGTGGTACCGGTGAGGGAGTGTTGGGGAGGGGTTCTTCGGTGGCGGGTGTTTCCTCCAGTTGCAAGACGCGCCAATCTTCCCATCCCTCCCGAGGGGTGAGGGGATCGGTGGGACTGGCGGGGATGCCCCCTTTGCCGGTTTGGACAAATTCGCTGTTTTGGACGATGCGACAGGGATCGCGATCGACGAGGGATGCTACATCTACGATTTCGTCTTCTAATTCGACAACGCCGCGACTGGGGTCGATGTCGGGAGTGTTGAGGGCAATTTGTCCGCTTAAGGTGGGATCGGTGCGCGAAATGGCGGTAATATCGCTGGTATCGGGGAGGTCTATAGTGGGGTCGAATTGACTCAAGTCAGCATCTAAAACGTTTTCCAATTCCTCTCGCGATCGCGGTTCTAATCCAAAGATTCCTTCAGCAGTAATATTAATAACGCCACCGCTGCCATCAAAGGCATTGGCAGAAATATCGCTATTTTCTAAAGCAGCAATAATCTCGGTATTGATGTTAATATTACCGCCATTTCCAGGTAAATTTGCGGTTCCAGCAGTAGTGGAAATTTCGCTTTGGCGACGCAGGAACATATTATCGGATTCTACGATAACATTTCCTCCTTCACCGGAGGCAGTTTCTGCGGTGAGTCTTCCGGTCTCGAGACGGAATTCAGGACTGATAATTTGAAGATTGCCTGCTGCACCTCCGCCTAATGCGGCATCGACGGCTACTTTTGCTCGATCTTCGATATTTAATTGTTCGGTGGTAATGCTCAAGCTTCCCGCATTCCCCGTTCCGGTGGTGATAACGGTGATGCGACTGGGTAATAAACCGTCTGGATCTCGCGAGGGTAAGGGTTCAGTTGGGGGGATTGCCGATCGCCCAGTCACTTCAACAGAATCGGCATTAATAATCACAGAACCGCCTTGTCCATTGCCAAAAGTATCGGAGGAAATTGCTGCACCATCACCGACGATAACGCGATCGGCGGAAACCGTTATATCTCCTGCATCTCCCAGTTGAGCGACGGGGACTCGGGGATCCGGTCGAGATTGACTAACTGCACCACTAGGCAATCCATCTGCATCGGTTCCGAGTAATTCTAGGGTTTCTGAAGCGTTTAAATTTAAAATGCCACCGCGTCCGGATCCTACGGTGAGGACAGAAATTTGTCCGCCTTCTAACACCGTTAAATTGCGGGTATTGATGTTAATATTGCCGCCGGTAGATGTTCCAGTAGTTAAGGCAGTGATTTCAGCGCGATCGCTAACGATTAACCCTCCCGTGTTGATGGTAATGTTACCTGCTTCTCCGGTTGCATTTGGCGCAACAAAAGCGGCTATTCTGCTCCGATTTAATTCTCCACGGGGATTGGTAATGCCGCCACTGATTTCCAGCAATCCTGTATTTTCAATAGTCAAATTTCCGGCATTTCCACTGGCTGATGTGGAGGTAGAAATCACAGCGCCGTTCAGAATGGTTAAGCGATCGCTGCGAATGGTGATATCTCCCGCAGTTCCCGTTGCTGGAATGGGATCGATCCGCCGGAGTGCAACAATACTTAACAAGCTGCTCGGGCCGACTGGAGAAGCTCCGCTTAATTCTATTTCGCCAGCGTTAATCTCTAAATTTCCACCCCGTCCTCCAGCATAGGTACTGGTCGAAATTTGTGCGCCATTTCGGACTGTTAAGCGATCGGCTTCAATTGTTAAATTGCCAGCATCACCCGCTCCTTCCGTTTGATTGAATAAACCGGCTGCCAGTGGAGGTGGAGGTTCTGCACCCGCTGGAATATTGGGAGGAATTGGTCGTGGTAAAAAACCACTCACTTCGATTTCTCTTCCTTGAATGGTTACATCTTGTCCCGGTGCGAAACCATAGGTGCTACTGGTAATTCCTGAATTTTCCACAATCAGGCGATCGCCGCGCACTTGAATCGCACCCCCTCCCCCGCGTGCATTGGGAAACATTGGCGGCAAACTGCTGGCATCTACCACAGAATTATTGATAACTTGAATGTTACCAAACTGTTCTATTTCCTGATAAGACAATGAAAATCCTGTCTCTGCGGGGGCTAAATTGACGGTGCCATTCACCACACCACCCAGTTCGATTCGTCCTTCTAATGCGGCGAGGTTCCCATTATTTAAACTAACCTCTCCCCCCACCAAACCCAACGTTTGTCCCGGCGCAACAGCCAACCCTAACGGCGCACCAATGCTATTGACGGGAAATTGTTCGGGAGTTGCTTGGGATTGATTGATGATTCTGCCGGTATTGCTCTCAAATTGTAATTCTGTAGGAATGCTAATGGTTAAAATGGGTGTAGTTGTGGCAAGGTCGGTGCTAAACAAGCTACCATCGGCAAACCCAATCCGATTGGCGGTAGTTGCTAAAAACGATCCACCGATTCGTAATTGAGCGTTGGGTCCAAAAATAATCCCATTGGAATTGATTAAAAATAAGTTTGCAAACCCATTGGCACTCAAAATTCCATCTATATTTGAGATTGAATCTCCGGTGATGCGAGAAAAGATATTTTGGATGGCGGGAGAATTGTTAAAAAAAGCGCTGCCATTAGTGGGGATAGAAAATTCCTGGAAGCTATGGAAGAGATTGCCGCCTCGGATGGTTCCCCCGTTAATCTCGAAGCGGTTCCCGTCAGAATTGATGAGGGAATTGTCGGGAAGGGTGGTATCGGGGACAATTTGAGGAAATGCTGGAGTAGCGATCGCTACAATCGCTAGAGAAAAACCGCTCAAAAACCAGCACCCTGAAAACGCATTGGGTTTCATGTCGAATCGAATTAAAAAACTGTTCTAATTTTAGGATATTTTAATTGAAACGTACAACAGACAATAGAAGATCGATTCCCCATGATTCAGGAGCGGATCCCCCCAACCCCCCTTTTTAAGGGGGGCTTAGGTGTTTCCCCCCTTAAAAAGGGGGGACGAAGGGGGGATCTTAACTGTTTCGTCGTTAAAGAAAAATGGGATCGGGACATTTTGGCAACAAAAAAGCGATCGCCTGTGACATATTTTCCTCCAAAAGTTTCTTGGCGATCGCTGACAAAGTTACACCGGTTCCGGGTCAATCCCTAATTCCCGCAGTCGCGCCTCCAACTGTTGGATGCGCTGTTGCGCTGCTTGCGCTTGTTGTTCTGCCTCTTGCGCTCGGCGATCGAGTTCGATGGGAGTTAAAAATCGTCGTCCATCGGGACGATAAATTTCCAATCCGCTTTCGGTCATTTCAAAGCGAATTCCCAGACGCGGTGACACCCACCCATTCATCTCTTCAATAACCGTTAATTTATTGTCAGAACGCTGCCAGCCGTTTAAATCGATGCGTTCTGGATCGTAGAGATAATACTCTTCTACCCCATAGCGATCGTAAAATTGCAATTTTTTCGCCATTTCCTTCAAAGTGTTGCCGGGGGATAAGACTTCAAACACCACTTGCGGGGGGATATCCTCCTCTTCCCATTGTTTGTAAGAGCCTCTTTTGCCTTTAGGACGGCCAAACACCACCAAGGCATCGGGAGCTTGACAAAGTTTATTCTTTCCCTCCACAGGATACCATAGCAAATCCCCGGCTACAAAAACATCGGCATTGTCAGCAAACAGGATTTCTAAATTTTCTTTAATGACGACAATCCAAGTAAACTGCTCGGTGTTTTCTGCCATTGGTTTGCCGTCACTTTCGGGATAGATAATCTCTGACTTTGGGGAAGCTTCAAGTTTTTGGCTCATACCGCGTTATGCCTCCAGCGCTTTCCATTCCGATTTTAGTGTATCATAGGCGGCCTTCAAGTATGGTAGGGTGGGCAGTAACCTGCCCACCCTACATTTAGAGTTTATGTGTAACTCCCGAAAAAGCGATCGCTCGTTTTACCCCCCTTTGATTTTAAGGTAAAGCTTCTACAGTAACCTCTACGAATCCAGCACTTCCTCCCGAACCGGAACCGGAATTCAATACTGTCGGTTCTCCATCAATAATCGCAGCAGAAATCCAGTCATTCGTTCCCGCTATCCGATACCACAAGGAGCTAGACTGTCCTAACTCTGCGGAATAATCCACAAAGTCACCTTCCGTCCATTTGTCAAAGGTTAAGTTCGTTCCGTAGGGATATTCATTAACTTTTGGAAAACTGGTTCCTGGGCCAGAACGGACATTCGCCCCAATGGTTGATAGGGTACTTCCGGTAAAGTTAACTGTTTCCCATGATAGATCGAACTCTGCACCACCCCGTTCTTCATAAAAGTCCGCATAGACTTCATAAACTCCATCTTCAGGAACGGTAAAATCAACGACTTTAGCCCCGCCATATTGTTGTTGCCATTGATTTTGTGGCGTCATGTAAACCCATTCATTCGTGGTCTTATTTTTCGCGAGTAGCTGGAATCCATCATCCCCGCGTACAAATGCGCGATAGTGGCGACCCGCTTCTAGATTTTCTTCCGTATAGGCGCGAATGGCAAAGTTATTATCGGGCAAGCGCACATCATTTAACGCCGCAGATTCTCCCCAATTAAAGCTAATCCCTTTTTTACCATCAGTGCGAGTATCCGATCCTAAATTAACCACACCGATCGCATTGGTCGGATCTCCACCATTGGCAAAGTAATCTCCCGCCGGTTGATTTCCCAGTTTGCGATCCCACCAGTAGAATGTGGAGTGCCATTCTGGGGATGGGTTCACTGCATCTTGGAAAAATTGAGCTTCTTCTACTGTAAAGTCAACCACACTATCAATCCCTAGCTCGTAATAATCCACATAGAAATCATACTCGCCAGTTTCCGGTACTTTAAAGAAAATGGTTCGAGAAGGCATAGTTGTCTCGCGAGGACGCCAATCGGCACCATCTCCTCCTAAGACGACACTATCATCAATCCATTCCCCTGTTTCAACGTTCTTAACCCGGAACCAGACGCCATCATCAGATTGCGTGGTAATTTTATACAATTGGCCGGCTTCAAACGTAGTGCGCGTCCAAGCTTCCATTGCAAAATCATCATTTTGCACAGCACTATCGGGACTACCAGTATCCCAATCTTTGAACAAACTTAGCTTGCCATTTTGAGATTGATTTCCTAGATCGAGAATGGCTGCGGGATTGGTGAAATCGTAGGTACTGCGATCGCTGACATTTTCAGGAGTGCGATTAATAAACCGGGCATTCCAGTGGGTTGTGGGGATGGCATAGTTGGCAATTTCCACCGTTCCACTCTCATCGGTTCCGATCGTATAAGCATCGTCTGCGGTAAGCGTCAGTTCTACTGTTTCATCTTCTTCGTCGAAGAGGGTATCGTAAATCGGATTAATATTAATCGGTGCCGAGTTTTGTCCTGCGCCAATCGTGACTGTACCTGTTAGCGGTTGATAGTCTTCTCCATTGGTAGCACTACCAGCGATCGCATAATTCACCGTCAGCGGATTTTTGGTATTCCCGGTGCGCGTTACGGTAAATTGACCTGGAGTGCCATCTTCTGACGCATTGGGTTGCGTCGCAGCAATGGTAACGGTGGGAGGAGTACCGTACAAATTCAGTTGCCATGACAACCATTCCCCTTCGATTTGATTGCCTTTTTCGTCGTACACCTCTAACGTCCATTCTCCCAGAGAAGATTCACCCCAATGATGAATTGAGGTAAATGTCCAGTGATTCGATCCGGGGTGAACTTCGTAGGTTTTGCCAATCCCATAAGGATCGTCGGGAATCGAGTTCATCAAGCGGGATTCGGTGCCATCGGGGGACTTGAGAACGATGGTTAAGTCTTTCCAGTCTGCATGGTCGATATCAACCAAAACCTCTGCATGTTCCACGGTGATATCTTTGGCGATGGAGATGGAATCCGCCAGTGCTTCGTTATCTCGGATTTCACTGAGGACATTTTTCAGTTTATTCTTGCCGCTGACTTTGATTTCTTCTCCCACTGTGGTCCAATCTTTCGCCGCCGTCACCGCCGCTACCGGATCTACTGCACCAAATCCATAGTGCTCATTGATGTGATATCCTCCGCCATTCTGCTGCCAATCGGGATGAGTGTTATCGGTTTTATAGGCGGTTTTGGCGAGGATATGCTGCACGTCTCGTGAGGTTAAATTGGGATTGGCTTCTAACATTAAGGCAATCACACCGGAAACAAACGGTGCCGCCGCCGATGTGCCGCCAAAGTCAGTCACCCTGCGCTGATTGAGTGCGATCGCAGTGGTGGTAATTCCCTCTCCATCCCCAGTTCCACTATCAGAGTATGCTACCACAAATGGTGCTTGGGTGCTATATTCCGAAAGAATGCCTTCGCGAGAAATGGCACCGACAGGAATTACGGCGCGAGAATTGGCTAAATTATTGTAGTTGACATGACCAATTTCTGCGCCATCATTTCCCACGGAGAATACATAATTATTCCCTAGTCCATTTCGACCGAATTTAAACCCAGAGTCTAAGGCAGCGATCGCCAGGGGAAGTTGCCGCATATATTGCGGCCCCCAGCTATTATTAAACACATCAATTTCCTGGTTGCGATTTAGGCGTTCTTCGGA
The DNA here is from genome assembly GCF_055795085.1 of Phormidium sp. CCY1219. NCBI lineage: Bacteria > Bacillati > Cyanobacteriota > Cyanophyceae > Oscillatoriales > Oscillatoriaceae > Phormidium > Phormidium sp. CCY1219. The sequence continues at coordinate 33,592 of NZ_JAYFEQ010000802.1, forward strand.
CTGTTTTGCATCAAACAAGGCATCGGCGATCGTATAACCTTGAGAATCATAGCTATAGTTCACGGGGTCGATACTTCCAATCAGCCTAAGCGCGGCAAATTCCGCTTCTGGCGCAACTCCAAACACTCTATTTCCGCCTGCTTTACCCACTCCTGTCACTAAAGTGCCATGAGGATTTGCAACTTCCAGTTCCACCGACCAAGACTTTATTTGATTGGTAATCTGTTGGAGGAATTTTGGTGGATTTTTGTGGTAAGCATCCACGGAAATTTCTAAGTACCACAATCCCGCAGCATAAGTGCCTTCAAACCAATTATCTAACGATAAGTTTACCGATTGGCTGCCTTCCTGAACCCCTAACTTTTTGAATTGGGTTGCGCGAGAGTCCTCCCACCCCGGAAAACTCCACCAATAACCTGCAAAAGATTGCCAGTCAAATGGGTCTTTTTCGGTGTGAGTGGGACTGTACAACCGAAACTCTGCCTCGTCAAGAGATAATGGTTTTTTGCCCTTGAACTCTAAGTTAAAATTCGTATCCATTACCAGTCCAGTTAAATTAACCGGAACGGGTAACAACACCCGATTGCCATCGATAACGGGTTTGCCAACATCTCCCTCAAATCGCTGTTGCGATCGCGGGGATGGATCGGCATCGAGATCGGTAAAATCCCAACTTATATTGGGGTTATACCGAGGAAGCAATTCGGGATGTCCATAATAGACCCCATCGTCCACAATCCCGATCGTTGCATTTCTACCTCTGATGGGTAAATTCGTCACTGGATCGATGATTTCCCAGGCATCAGTAACACTAGAAGAAGCGCTGGAATTGATATCTGACCACAAGTTCCAGTGATCCTTAAACCAATCCTCCGATAGGGTACTCATCAATTTCATGGGAACCGGCACCTCTGGATAGGCAAATTCCACTCCGTCGAGTTCGGCGAGGAGATTGGCGATATATTCCGGAGTGGTTTTCGGTTTTGACCCTTCGGCAAATTCCCATATATAAGTATTGGGAATCTGGCCCGTTTCTCCCAAATTCACCGCACCCACTGATGCGGCTAGTTCCTCCGCCGATTCCCCCGGCGTGACCCACACTACCCATTCCCGAGTGTCGGCTAATTCTTCAGCGGTGTAGCGATTCAAATTGGCGGCACCAGCAATATCTAATTTCAGTTCTTCTGATAATCCTTCTCTACCAGGATCGGTAATGACGGCAAAGTTTTCAGTGGCAATATTGCTTTCCGCACCTTGTTTATCCCAAGCAATGGCTCGCAGTTCGTAGCTACCCGGTTCTAAACTGCTCAATTCGTAACTAAAGGCAAACCGACTCGTTCCACTACTGCCCGGAGTGAACTCCGTCACTTCCCCGACATCCAACCACGCCCCGCCGATTTTACGCATGGAAAATTCGATGCGATCGAGATCGCTGATGCCATCGGCATCGAAAACTTTACCGCCTTCAAAACTCAGGGTTTCGCCGTTCGTATAAAGGGGGAAAATACTAAAGCGCAACTCTCCCGGAACCGAGTTGGGTAACTCGCCGCCTAAGCTGGGTGTCATTGGTGGCACTACGGGCAGAATGACTTCGGGTCTTTTCTCCGTCGGTGGGGAAACCGGTGGTTTATCTTCCGGTGACCCCTGGGGTGCGGGTTTTTCTGGAGTCTGTGGTGGCGCATCCACAATGGTAACTTTTTCGATCGCTACGTTACTGGATTTGCCTGCCAAATCGTAGGCGATCGCTCTTACTTTGTACTCACCCGCCCCTAACTCCTCGTTCCACTGATAGCTAAAGTTAGCAACAGTATCGTCTGAAGCTTTCGCCGCGAAGTTCGTCACCGAATCGATTTCCCTCCATCCTTCCCCTGGAGTTTGCAAGAACAATTCCACGCGCTGAATATCCTCAAACCCATTGCGATCTCTCACACTTCCGGCGATCGCTGTCGGTGCCCCTAACGAATCTGTTTCAACAATCCCAAACTCTAATTTTTTCGGCGGAATATTGTTATTTCCCGGTGTAGCGCTCTCCGGAACCTGGATTTCTGGCGTCGGAGTTGGTTGCGGCTGATTGTTTTCCTCGGTTTCCGATGTGGGTTCCTCGGTTTCCGATGTGGGTTCCTCGGTTTCTGGTGTCGGTTCCTCGGTTTCTGGTGTCGGTTCCTCGGTTTCCGATGTGGGTTCCTCGGTTTCTGGTGTCGGTTCCTCTATTGCGGGTTGAGGGGCGATCGCATCTTCTGGATCTTTCTCTACATAAATAACGATATCTTTTGTATTGCCATCGTTATCCTGCTTTCCTCCTTCTCGTTCCAGGGTGAAAAGCGTCCCTTCTTCAGTTTCCTGTTGCCGAAAATGGAAACCGCCACCAGAATTCGTATCTAGGGAAAACACCGGACGATTGTTGCCATTCAGTTTATTCGGATTGTCGAATACCTCCTGAATCGTTCCTTTCGGAACCATCATCAATCCAAACTTATCCCCGGCTTCCATCGAGAAAGTCTGGCTGGTGCGATATTTTACCCCGTCTAACTCTTCATTTAACTGATTTTCCCAAGGGAAACTGCCGCTGACAGAGGAGGGTTGACTTGACTGAGAAATTAACTGTTGTCCCAAATGGGAATTACTCAATACTCGTCGGGCTACTTCTTGAGAGTAAGCGGCTGAATCCGGGGCGAATTGTTCCATCCCCTTCAGACTAAACAAGCCAATTTCGCGATCGTGCTTATCCGCGTAGGCAATCTCGACTTTTACTTCTGTATCCTTCGTTACCACAGAACCGGGTTTTAGGGGCGATCCCGTAATCGGATCGATGTTCAGGGTATAAGCCGTATCGCCATCGCGTCGCAGAATTTCCAGGGAATAGTCTCCGGGCAATAAATCGTTGAGGGTAATGACACCCGCTGCATCGGTGAGTGTTGATGTCCGCAGAATTGTCCCCGCCGCATTGCGAAGCACCATTTCCACATCGCTTTCCAATCCAGTTACACCCAATCTCCAACTCCCCACTTCTCCCACTTGAAACAGGTAATTATCCTCGGGGTAGAGAGCGAGTACCGAGTCGCTGTAGTTGTAGTTATTTGTCAGTAAACCCAAGTCGATTGACATTTCTTTACTCCTGCGGTTCTATTCTCGGCTCCTCGATCGCGCAATGGATTTGCTGGCTTGGCTGTTCCACTGCTGCGAGGGCATTTCAGCGGTTGGGGCAACGATTGTGATTCCGGAGTTGTGTTTGGGAGATTTGAGCTAATAGGTTTGACTGTTCGATTATTTTCCGATTGGAGCATAAAATAGATCTCTCAATCTGTTCTGCCGTTACCGTTGTGCATTATTTCATCAAAACTTTACAAGGCAGCCTATGTTTGTAAAGTTTTGATGAAGAAGTGGCGCAGCGAGTCCCCCGGGGTTCGCGAATCGGGCGATCGCGTCTGCTGGGGGACAAGCGGAATCTGGCTTGGTAACGTTTTCATCGGCAACCTCCCTGTCGGTTTAACTCCCTTAACCCTTTAGTGGGAAAGGCACGAACCGATTATGCAAGGCAGTTCGCCCGCCGTTTTCCGGTTCGCTATTTGCTTAGTGGGAGAGGGGATGGAAAATTATGCACGGCTGGAAAAAAATTCCTGCTGCAATCTCGAGATGTCTGCCACCCTGGGGGGCGATCGCCAATTGTGTAGCTTCGCAAACGCCTTCGCTTGGATCCATCGCCACAGTGGCTCCCAAAAATTGCGGTGGGATGGAAACCGACTGCTGCATAATTTGCCAATGTTTTCCCCAATAAATAGATAGAAGATTGCGAGGTCATTAAATATGGCGATCGATATCTATGTTCCATCGGAGTTCGACAATTTCGAACCCGAAGAGGTTAAACTTTATAATCTCGTCAACGAATATCGTGCTGAAAATGGCTTGCCTACCATTCCGGCATCCAAAGCTCTGTCTCTGGTTGCCAATCGGCACGTTCTGGATTTAGCCGAAAATATTGGAGAAGTGACCCACGACTGGAGCGATGTTTCTTTTTCCAACAATCCAGAGGCGATGTGGAACGCTCCTGAGCGATTTAATACCGGTTATCCCGGTATTGGCTACGAAAACGTTACCGGATTTGAGGGATTTAATGGACCGACGATAACCGCAGAACAAGCAATCAGTTCTTGGAAAAACAGCAATACAGGTCATCGGGAAACAATCCTGAATCAACTCGGCCCCAATGGCGACTGGCGAGACAACCAGTGGAATGCTTTGGGCGTTGGAATGCATGAGGGATATGCCGTTTTGTGGTTTGGCGAAGAGGTCGATCCCACGGGAGAACCAACACGAGATCCAGTCTCGGAGGAGACGCCTCCACTTCCAGAGCCACCACCGCCGCCAACGCTACCAACACCGCCACCGCCACCGCCACCACCCGCACCAACACCTCCGCCCGATCCTCCAGAGCCGGTACCGCCTCCAGAGCCGGTACCGCCGCCGATTCCAGAGCCACCACCGCAGCAGAAGGCAATTTACCGTTTTTTCGATACGGTAACGGGAACTCACTTTTACACGGCTTCGGCAGAGGAACGGGATAACGTGAGGAATACGTTGCCGCGATATGATTACGAAGGACCCACTTTTGCGGCTCCTGCTGTACCCTCGGCTGAAACGGCGTCGATTCACCGCTTGTTCAATACGGAAACGGGAACGCATTTTTTCACGATTTCTCAAGAGGAAGTGAACCAAATTCGCGCGAATTTGCCGCAGTATGTTTACGAAGGGATTGCTTACGAGGCGTATCCGGAAGCCGTCGCCGGTACTGCGCCACTGCATCGGTTTTTTAATACGGAAACCGGGACGCATTTTTTCACGCCATCGGCACAGGAACGGGACGCGGTAATGGCGAATTTACCGATTTACGACTATGAAGGGATTGCCTATTATGTCAATGAGATCGGTTTGTTTTAAATTGTTGGCGATCGCAGTGACACCGTGCGTGCGCCTGTGATGGTTGAATGTTAACGCAGGCTCAAACATAGGGAATTTTTTCCCATTCTCAAAATGCTTTGAGTCAGAATGCGATCGGGGTGCGTCTATTTTACCCGATTCCGGTTCAATACCTCATTCCTCTGTTTTGCCCCTTTCGAGGGTTATATCGCCACTGAAGGTTTGTGCCAATCCGTGGGCACCGAAATCAATATAAAAAACCCAATTTTAAAAGAGTTTTTTGCCAGGTTTTTTGTAGATAATATAACTCGTGAACTCGTTCCCAGGTTGTGCCTGGGAACGAGTTAAACCCTTCCCCTAGTCCTTGTCATGCGGACTATAGCCCGCTTCGGGCATGGCTACGCTAACGCCTGCACAGGCGCGATTTCAATCCCCCGAGTGATGTTTGCACGCGCCGCATGTTTGCACGATCGCGATTTCAATCTTCTGCCTCATGTTCCACCGCACCCAACGCCTTCAGGGTGGATTTTTGCGCCTCAGTCAGCCCGATCGCGCCAGTGATATTCATTCCGGCATAGGGCTGATTCACGATCGCCTGTACGCAGTCTCCGGAGGGCACCTCCCACAGTTTCATCCATTCATCTTCACTGCCCGACACCAGGCGATTTCCCTGGGGATGAAATGCCAGGGAGAGCACTGCACTGGGATGCGCTTGCCAACTGGCGACAGATTCGCCGCGCTGGATATCCCACAGATATATCCGACCCTCCTCGGTTCCCGAGGCGAGGGTATTGCCATCCGGGCCGATCGCGATCGCCACCACGGACTCGCAACGCTGTATGGTTTTCACACATTGTCCACTGGCGACCTCCCAGACATTTATCGTGCCATCATCAGTTCCGGAAACCACCCGTTTGCTATCCCACGCAACGCCTACGGATATCACTTTACTGGTATGTCCGGGGAAATTCGCCACACAGACACCGGTGTCGATGTTCCACAGTTTCACGGCGCGATCGGCACCGCCAGACGCCAGGGTGTTGCCATCGGGGGCGATCGCCACTGCGCCGACTGCACTGGCATATCCGGATCGGGTGGCGATACACTGGCCGGTTGTCCGGTGCCAACGTTTTACGGTGCCCTCGGCGCAGAGACTGACCAGGGTTTCTTCCCCGGGGGCGATCGCCACTGCCATCACTTTACTGTGGTGTCCGGCGAAGGTTTTGGCGCACTGGCCTGTTCTCACATTCCACAGTTTCACCAAGCGATCGGCACTTCCCGAGGCGAGGTACTCCCCGTCGGGGGCGATCGCCACGGCTGTCACCGCACTGGCATATCCGTGAATCGTCCGCAGGCACTCGCCGGTGCGAATGTGCCACAGTTTCACGGTTTCATCCGCACTAGCGGAGGCCAGGGTTTGCCCGTCGGGGGCGATCGCTACCGACCCCACGCGGTTGCTATGCCCGGTCCAGGTTTGCAAACACTCGCCGGTTTCGAGGTCCCACAGTTTCACGGCGCGATCGGCACCGCCAGACGCCAGGGTTTTCCCATCCCGGGCCACATCCACGGACCACACGGAGCTACTATGTTCTGCCAAGGTTTGGCTACAAGTGCCGCTCTGGATATCCCACAGTTTCACGGTTTCATCCGCACTGGCACTCACAACGGTTTTCCCATCTGGGGTGACGCCCACGGAGAGCACCCAATCAATATGTCCCTGCAAGGTTTTCAAGCAATCTCCGGTGGGGATATCCCACAGTTTCACGGTTTGGTCTCCACTGCCACTCACCAGGGTCTTGCCATCGGGGCTGATGGCTACGGACCACACCACACTCGCATGTCCGTACAGGGTATGCAGGCATTCCCCAGTCTGCAAATCCCACAGTTTCACCGTGCGATCGGCGCTACCGGTGGCGAGGGTTTTGCCATCTGGGGAGATGCGGGCGCAGAGGACGCGACTGGTATGCCCTGTCAAGGTTTTGATACAATTCCCGCTCTGCACTTGCCACAGTTTCACCGTGGTGTCATCGCTGGCGGACACCAGGGTGTTCCCATCCGGGGCAACGGCGAGGGACCACACTGCCCCCGCATGTCCGCTATAGCGCCAGATGGGCTTGCCATCGGCTACCTGCCACAAGTATATATCTCCCGGCTGGTCTCCTGTAGCACAATATTGACCGTCTGGGGTAAAGGCCACGCTCAGTACCATGCCGAACAAGTTGGCGAATATACATTGTGATACCGTGGCCTCGGCAAAATTGGTATTTCGCAAACTGGCATGGCTGAAATCCCCCCCGACCACCACGGTTTGACGCAAATCGCGATCGTCCAAGGCATTGGGGTTGAGTTGCAACAGCAAGGCGATCGCATTCGCCCCGAGATACCCCACTTCGGTTTCGGTTTGACCTTTGGTTCCCTCCACGAGCTGCAATAACCGCGCTTCCGTGGCGGATCCGGGGGCGATCGCGGGCAATAATAAATCTAGCACTGCTTTCGTCAGGGGCGATCGCCCGAAGGTTTCGCGCAAGGGTTGGGAAAATGGATAATTCTGAATATCCCCCAGTTCGGCAAAATCCGGCGCTAATACCCCCAATTGCGCCGCCAACTTATACGCCACAAAAAACTCCAATAAGGAGCGATGGGCTGGGGCATAATCTCCATCCGCATTGCGAATTAACATGGTTTGCCCCATCATATCATAATGCCAGTGGTCTAAATCTTTTTGCTGCTGCACCACCGGGCCGAATAACTGACGAATGCGATCGGGAAATTCGCGATAGTTCAAACTCATGCGATCGCCGGCGAGCATTTCCCACGACAACTCGCACAGGAAAAATAACTTATCCGCCATCGACGTAAACGTGCGCTCGGTTTTGATATCCCGCTCCATCTTTCGGCGCACTGCATACCAATAGATTCGCGCCAAATCAATCGGCTTGCCCGACTCGATTTCCGGTAAGGCTTCTAAAATTAATTCAATCATCACCGGGCGACGGGCTAAATCCACCAATTGCGGATGACTCATCACCTTCTCCACAATCTCCGGGCTAGCGCGTTTCCCCAACACTTCCCCCACCCGTTCTGACTGAAATTTTTCTAATTCCAGCACCTCAAATTGGGGGGTTTCCCCCGTTAAATTCGATGTAGATGCCTTTAACTCGGCATTGAGCAAATCTCGCCCTTCCCGCGCTTCTGGGAAATGCTCCGTGCGACAGGTTAAAATCACTTTCGAGCCGGGAACCACCACTTTGGCCAATTGCCAAAAATTATTAATCATTTCTTGGCGATCGACTTTGGCTGCCATTTCGTCGAACCCATCAAAAATTAGCAGCAATTTGCCCATCCGGTTGAGGCGATCGAAGGCAGAATATCCGGGCAAACCGATTTCGTGCTTGCGGAAGAAAAACTCGGAAAATAACGATTCTACGCTTACGGCTTTGGCATAGTCGCGTAGGGGAATCACCAAGGGAAGCCGGGGCCGGATGCTTCCTTCTTCCTTGGCGACGCGATATTTTTGTAAGGTTTGCCAAGCATAATGGAGGGCAAACCAGGTTTTCCCGGTGCCGAATTCGCCTAAAATGGAAATATGTTCTTTGGCCGGGTCGTCTAACCAGCGATTGATATAGCGATCGATCCACCCGTTGCGACCATCGTAGCGGCTTTTTGCAAGTCGTTTTTTGCTTATCGGATCGAGTTCTTCTTTGGTGCAGGCGAGGGGGACGTAGAGTTCTTCGATGTGACGTTTTTTCACTTCGGCTTCTAACCACTGGAAGTAACCGCTAAAGTCGGCGGATTCGTCAATCAGTTCGTCGAGGGTGTAGCAGAAGAGTTGGGGGTCGTTTTCTACGGCATCGACTGCGGCTTGACTGATTCGCCGGGGGGCAACTAACCATCCTTCATCGACTTTTTGTCGGTCTACTACTTGGCCTAAATCGTAAACGTCGCGGATGGTGACTTCGCCTTCGATACCGCGCACTAAAATGCGATCGAATCCGCGTCGGGCGCGGATGTTAATTATCCATTCAAAATACTTTTCGGTGATGACTTGGTAGGTCTCAAAGTCGTACAATGATTCGAGCCAGTCTCGCACTTGGTGGGCAAATGCGGAGGGAAGGCGTTTCTCGGCAGGATCCGGATTGGCTAATAAGGGGTTCGGATCGCTTTGGGTGAGTTTGGCGAGGTCTTGGCGAATGTCTTCGAGGGCGTTAAGATTGTTGAGTTGGTCTAAAATTTGGGAGGTTCTTTGGTTTAAGTCTTCGATTTTGCGAAATTGCAGGACTTCGGCGGGGGTGCGGGTGCGGTTGGTAATGTCCATAAAAATGGCGCTAAATTTTGCCAATTCGCGCTGATGTTCGATGCCTTGTTCGCGGATTTTGTCTCCTAAGGCGTAGCTGTAGATGTAGTCTTCGGCTTCTTGGAGCAAGCGACTGGGGTCGTTGCGATCGAAGGCGTTGCGAAAGGCTTGTTGAATTTCGATTTGGCGAAACAGTTCTAAAATCAATCGCAGTTTTTCGACGCCTACATGTTCGAGTTTTTCTAGTCCGTATTCCACTAAGGTATAGCGATAAACGCCGGTAAAATCCGCTGGGGGATGATCGGGATCGAATTGAAAGCGTTTGAGTAGTTTGATGACTAATTCGTTGCGTTGCGCGGTGTTGATGATGACGGGGGTTGCGGTGCGCGCGATCGCCAATATTGCTCGAATGATTTCGTCAGTTCCGACCATAATACCCTTCTTTTTTGTTCGCCAAAGCGATCGCCTCTCTGCGCGCTACAGTGCAGTGGTCTGTTCGGTTTCTCGGATATCCCGAACCGATTTCGAGGCCGGTGCCCCTGCGCCCCCCCCTTTCTGCCGGAAATTACAGGTTGCCATTTTGGAATATGGAGCAATGGCAAGCGGATACTTCCGAGTGGGGAATCATCACTTCGGACGTTTGGCGGGGGTCAAACCTCGACGGCAATCTCGAGACTATTTTATTATCCCACAACCGCCATGTGCGAGGATGCCCCGGGAAAATGGCGGATCCCCACCGGGATGTGGCGCTAGAATGCGCCATCGGCGAAGGGGGGAATCTCTGCACCGGAGCGATCGCGATTTACTATAGAATAAACCACCAGATCGAGAAAGCCGATGAGTTACTGTCTCAATCCCGCTTGTCCGAATCCCCAAAACCCAGACCCCACAACGTTTTGCCAAAGTTGCGGCACGAAACTCATCTTGGCACAACGATATCGACCCCTAAAACTCATCGGTGCGGGGGGGTTTGGTCGGACGCTGTTGGCTATCGACGAGTTTAAACCCTCAAAACCGCGCTGCGCCATCAAGCAATTTTACCTGCAATGGCAACAGAATGCGGCGAAAGCATCACAATTATTCCACCAAGAAGCGGTGCGTTTGGAACAGTTGGGCAAACACCCTCATATTCCCGAACTGTTCGCCCATTTGGAACAAGACGATCGCCAATACATCGTTCAAGAATTTATCGAGGGGCAAAATTTAGCGGATGAATTGGCAGAAAATGGTCGCTTCTGTGAGTCCAAAATTATCAGCTTGCTGCAAGATTTATTGCCGGTTTTGCACTTCATTCACCAGGGACATGTGATCCATCGCGATATCAAACCAGAAAATATTATCCGGCGTCGCAGTGATGGCAAATTGGTGTTGGTGGATTTTGGGGCGGCAAAATATGCTACGGGTACGGTTCTGGGCAAAACCGGCACCACGATTGGCACCAAAGGCTATGCCGCACCGGAACAAACTTTTGGTAAGGCGGTATTTTCTAGCGATATTTACAGTTTGGGGGTGACTTGCATTACCCTGCTGAGCGATCGCGAACCGTTTGAGTTGTATGACGCGATGGAAAGTACCTTCGTTTGGCGGGAATATTTGGGCACCAATTCCGTCAGCGATCGCCTCGGGCAAATCCTGGATAAGGCGATCGAAAGTAGCGTCAAGCGCCGCTTTCATTCGGCGCAAGCGGTGATGCAAGCGTTAAGTTCCCCCGCGCCGGTCAGACAGGGTAGACCCCCGCGACCGGTGGCGCGGGCGCAACCCCCTACCCGCACGCGATCGCAACCGCCAATCCCTACACCGCGCCCGCGCACTCCCCCGGTGACGATTTCGGAGTTGGGCTGTTTTGGCGGTCATCCCTCGGCGGCGATCGCCCTGGCGATCGGCCCGGACGGACGATTGCTGGTCACGGCAAGCAAAGGGGGCATCAAATGGTGGCAATTAAAAACCGGCCAAGAATTACCCACTCTTCGCACGGAGTTGTTCTCCCACTCGGCGGGCGTCCATTCGGTGACGTTTTCCCCCGATGGTCGTCTGCTGGCGGCAGGAGGTGCCAATGGAACCATCTCTGTATGGGAAGTGGCCTTTCGTCGCCAAATTCGCACCCTCTCCGGGGGTCGCGGACCGGTCCGCTGTGTGGCGTTTTCTCGGAATGGTCGTCTGTTGGCGGCGGGGTTTGATGAGGGGGCGATCTCTCTGTGGGATGTGGCTACATGGCGCGTTCTTCGCACCCTGGAGGGCCATTCGGGGGCGGTGAATTCGGTGGCGTTTTCCCCGGATGGTCTATTGTTGGTTTCTGGAAGTGCGGATACTTCGATCGCTCTGTGGGATGTTCGCACCGGTGAGGATAAGCAGGTGGGGTGGGGGCGATCGCGAGCAGTGAATTCGGTGGCTATTTCCCCCTGCGGTCAGTTCCTCGCCTGCGGTTGCGCTAACCGCACGATTCTCCTCTGGGATTTCCGCGCTTGGCAACAACTGATCCCCCTCACGGGCCACTCCGCTTCGGTGAATTCGGTGGCGTTTTCCCCCGATGGTCTGACCCTCGCCTCCGCTAGCGACGATACCTCGATCGTCCTGTGGGATGTGAAAACTGGTGACGAAAAACGCACCTGCTGGGGTCGATCCGGTGCCGCCTATGCCGTGGCATTTACCCCCGATGGCGAAATCTTTGCCGGCGGTTTTGAAGATAAAACGGCGAAAATTTGGCAAGTTAAGAGGTGAATTGGGTGTTGGTCATTGGTCAATTGTCATTGGTCATTGGTCAATTGTCATTGGTCAATTGTCATTGGTTATTGGTACTTCCACAAAGGACAAACCACATTGGACAAACCACATTAGTCATTGGTCATTGGTAATTCCACAAAGGACAAATGACTAAGGACAAATGACTAAGGACAAATGACTAAGAACAAATGACTAAGGACAAATGACTAAGGACAAATGACTAAGGACATTTTTTATTCTTCATTCTTGGCTACGGGTAACATAATTTCAAATTCCGTTCCGATACCGACTTGGGAGTTTAAATTAAGTTTGCCTTTGTGCTTGTCTTTGATAATTTCGTTGCTAATGGCCAAACCGAGTCCGGTGCCTTTGCCGACGGGTTTGGTGGTAAAAAATGTCTCGAAAATCCGCTTTTGAATGTCTTTGGGGATGCCCGGCCCGTTATCGCGAATGCGAATAACGGCCCAATCGGAATTGTCTGAGATTTGTAACAGTTCGGTGGCGATTTCGATGCGCGGTTTCCAATCGGCATCGGCCTTGGGATTGGCTTTTTCTGCTTCCAAGCGCTCCATCAGGGCATCTACGGCGTTGCTTAGCAGATTCATAAAGACTTGGCTGAGTTGTCCGGAATAGCACTCTACGGGAGGCAGTTTGCCATAGTTTTTATTCAGTTCAATATCGTATTTAATCCGGTTATGGAGAATCAACAGGGTACTATCAATGCATTCATGCAAGTCGGCGGGTTTGCGGGCGGTTTCGTCCATGTGGGAAAAGTTTTGCATGCCGCCAACGATTTTGGTTAAGCGGTGGGCACTGACTTCGATCGCTTGGACGATTTTGGGGAAATCTTCGCGCAAAAATTCTAAATCGATGTCGGATTCGAGTTCCCTGAGTCTGTCGGATTTTTCGGTCATTTCTTCTTCGTAAACCGAGAGCAAATCGAGGACGTCTTGGACGTAGTTGGTTAAAAATCCCATGTTGCCGCTAATACAGTTGACGGGATTTTTGATTTCGTGGGCGACGCCGGCCACCATGCGCCCCAAACTGGCCATTTTTTCGGTTTGAATCATGTGGGAGCGGGTTTGCTCCTGTAGCATTTTGGTGGTCAGTTCGTGAATTTTGGACTGGGCGACGAGGAGTTGATGGACGTCGAGGAGGCGGTAAACATCGGGTTCGAGTTCGACGACGATCGGTTCGTAGAGAAGTTGGGGCGATCGCTGTAGCGATCGGCGGGCGGCGAGGACGATTAAGGTGTTGCTCGGAATAATTAAATGTTGAGTTTTGGTAAAGTTATGGAGGGTTCTCAGGGGTCGTTTGGAAAATAGTTCTAATCCGTAGGGACGACTCAGATGCTCTAAAAATCGACGTCTGGAAATCATGCCTACGAATTTCTCGCCTTCGACTAAAATCGCTCCGGGCATTAGCGGATTTTGGGCAAAGGCTCTGGCTAGTGCTTCCCCGGGTTCGGATGCTTCGATCGCAAAGTCATAGAGTGTCAGTTCTTCCAGTGTAGATTCTAAATTCAGTTCCGGCGTCCATTGCCGTTCTTCTGGTTCTTGCAGGAATAATTCGGGATACTTGTCTTTTACGGCTAGCATTCTCTGTTCCCTCACTTGCTTTGTGTTTTGCAGGGTGTTAAAACTCTGGTATTCTTTTTACAATTTTATAAAATTTTTGGAGCTATAGTGTTAACTCTAGTAAATTTTTTAGCAAATTTAACGGGGTCTTAACCTTGAATTAACCTAGAAAAAAAGTGGTGGTGGCTTACAGTTTTTTTTGAGAAAGAAATAATCGGATTCGGTGGCCGATTTTTCCGCAACTTGGGGAGATAAACGGGAAAATCCGGTGGCGATCGCCGATTGGTTTGCGGAGATTTCCCGGCTGAATGCCCTTTGGCGGGTGAAAATGGCCAGAATGTTTGGCATTGGATGTTTGTCGGCCATCATCCCCGAGGGGGTATGTTAACTGTACCGCAATCGGCCAAAAATCGGCAGTATTTTCCCGCCGATCGCCGTTAGTGCAATGAAATGTTACATCAATCGAAGTCATCATTTTGGATTGAGTGAATTTTGATTGCCAATCCGGGGCGATCGCCAGGGGACAACCCCCACTGGAGGGTTTGCAATCCGGGCAATGACTGACCACGGATTTGAGAAACCTTAGCTGCAATGGGCCACGCAGCGATCGCGTCCCAGTTCTTTTGCCCGATAAAGGGCTTCGTCTGCTGCCCCCACGAGGGTTTCGGGAGTATGTTTGCAAGTCGGAATCATTGTCGCTACCCCTACACTCAGGGTGACGGTAGAACAAACCCGGGACTGGCGATGGGCAATATTTAACCCTTTGACCTGTTTGCGGATCTGTTCGGCGACGGTGAGGGCACCGGCAGGGGGGGTATGGGGCAAAATCACGGCAAATTCTTCGCCGCCATAGCGGGCCACTAAATCTGCGGAACGCCGAACCGCCTCGCGCAAACGCTGGGCCACCTGTTGTAAGCAGCGATCGCCGGCTAAATGCCCGTAGGAGTCGTTATAAAGCTTAAAAAAGTCGATATCGCATAAAATCATGGATAACGGCGCATTTTCTCGCATCATTCTGCTCCATTCTTGCTTTAAGTAACTGTCAAATCTTCTGCGATTGGCGACTTGAGTTAACCCATCTAAACTGGCTTGCCGTTCTAATTGTTGGTTGGCGAGTGCTAAATCGCGATAGAGTTTTTGCAATAATTCCGTGGCTAATTCGTGAATTTTTGACTGGGCTAAGAGTAACTGGTGAACGTCGAGCAATCGATACCTACCCAACCCCATGTCTACGATAATGGGTTCGTAAAGTAAGTCCGGCGATCGATGCAAGGCTCCTTGGGCGGCGGCGACAATGGTGGCGGAACTGGAAAAAATCAAAGAGTCTGTACGGGCAAACCGATACAAAGTTTTGATGGGTCGTTTGAGAAATAACTCCAACCCGTAGGGGCGACTCATATGCTCGAAAAATCGCCGCCTAGATATCATCCCCAATAGTTCGCCGGATTCGATGAGGATGACTCCCGGTAACAGGGGATTTGCATTAAACGCTTCGGCAATTTCGCGCCCGCCTAATGACGATTCTACTTGAAAGTCATAAAGCGATAGTTCTTTCAGGCTGGATTCTAAATGTAAGGGTTGACTTTGCACTCGCGAGGAAAGTAAAAAGGAATTTTCAGTAGGGGAAGCACTCGACATTGTAGACTCTCCAGAAGTTATCGCCAGAAATTGATGAGCGCTCATCATTCATCATTCGGTGGAAGTAGAAGCATTTGCTCGCGATCGCGTCTAGCCGGGAGGCGATCGCGATCGCCAGGGAATCTATGGCCGTTTTTCGACTGCGATCGCGCAGAGAAGCTGCAACCGTTCCGTCTGCGTGGCTCCCTCGAGGGAGCGAGAGAATTTAGATACTAATATGTTAAACATTCCCCCGCTAATTGCAACATTTAATAAATATTTTTTAATCATTAGCAACATTTTTCCTCAATTCTGTCATTTTTTTTAGCATTTCTGATAGTGCGTTGCCCCCTGAATATTACTATTTATTAATACAAATTTAACCTTTTCTTAAGTCTTGACCCTGGATTGTCCGGAAAGGGCGATCGCGTGGCGGACAATCCAGGCAACGGCGGACGTACCACTTGAGCTTGTATATTGTTATGATGTGGTCTGCCTAACATCCGAATGCCGCTTTGCGATGCGGGGGGTGTTTGGATCCAGGGTGCTGGCGCTAGCTCCCCTTGGAGGGATCGGAGCGCTGATGGTTCGGATCCCTCAAACCAGTTCCTCACTGCGAAACATAGGCCGTATGAATCAACTACACAACGCCTTTACGCTCTTTATGAGTCTGCTCGTCGAAGCAATGCCCTTTCTGCTGCTCGGAGTCCTGTTCTCGAGTTTGCTGCTGCTGTTTGTAGACGAGCGCCAATTGCTTGCGAAGTTACCGCGCCATCCCCTCCTGGGAGCCTTTATCGGCAGCTCGATCGGCTTTCTGTTTCCCGTCTGCGAGTGCGGAAACGTTCCGGTGGCGCGTCGCTTGCTGATGCAGGGGGTGCCTTCTTCGGTGGCGATCGGGTTTCTCCTGGCGGCCCCGACGGTGAACCCGATCGTGATTTGGTCTACCTGGAGTGCCTTTCGCGATCGCCCGGAAATGGTGGTGCTGCGAGTGGTCTTTTCCCTGGCAATTGCCACGATTATCGGCTGGGTCTTCAGCGCCCAAGAGGATTTAAAACCCATTTTACAACCCAGTGTGGTGCGCGCGATTCCTAAAGCTGCGCCGAAACGGGAAAAAGCGGCGATCGCTTCCGACTCCCCCCTGTTGCAGTCGGGGACTTTCTTATTGGGAGAACCGGGCAAACCCATGCGCCTGGATACCGCTACCCTGCCCCCGGTGGAATCCGCTACCGCCGCACCGCCCAAGGGCTGGATGGGCAAATTACCCCTAAAATATCCGATCGACGCTCGCCGATGGCGGTTGTTTGTGGATAATACAATGGCGGAATTGCGCGAACTCGGCGGGGTGCTGGTCCTGGGAAGCGCGATCGCGGCGATCGTGCAAGTGGCTGTCCCGCGCGAAATTATCCTCAGCTTGGGTCAAGGTCCGGTTACTTCAATTCTGGCAATGCTCGTCCTGGCAACGGTGGTCTCGATTTGTTCCACGGTGGATGCCTTTTTTGCCCTGTCTTTCGCCTCTACCTTTACCACCGGCTCTTTGCTGGCATTTCTGGTGTTCGGTCCGATGATCGACCTGAAGGCGATCGGTCTGATGTTGTGGATTTTCAAACCCAAACCTATCGCTTATATCCTAATTCTCGCAGCACAATTAACCTTCTTCTTAACCTTGGCTTATAATCTAAAAATCGCCTAATTCCTTCCGCCTGCTGACTTCCCCACTGCCTTTTCCGGGCATAAATTCAGCGGTAACTCTCTGCAAAAACTCTGTGCAACACTCCAGGATTTCGGCTGTGTTTCCCAGCAATTTATCCTCAATTCTGCACTGGCACCTCTACCCGCAAAACTGCACAATGGTTGTTCGTCGTTCTAATTCTTCTCGGTTCTCTCGGTTTGTCCCTTGGATTGATGTTCTGGCAATTTTGGCTTGGGGTATTTTGCTGCTCAAATATCGGGTAACGGGAGAATTAAATATCCTCATTCACCCCAACTATTTTGCCCTAACGGTTCTCGGTGGGATTGCGCTGCTAATTGTAGGCAGTATTAAAGCAAAAGATTTACTCGATCGCCAGGGGATGTTCCCGGGAGGGGGAAACAATTCCGCGCGGGAGACGTTTCAAAGTAACGAACAGCATATTACTCTCTTTGCCCCGGGATGGAGTTCCGGATTGCTGTTGTTTGCGGCAATTTTGGGCTTTATTATCAGTCCCAGTGTATTTGCCAGCGAAAAAGCCCTGCAGCGCAGCGTGAATGACTTTTTGCCTGTCACCCGCGTGCAACCCCAGGCGTTTACCGCTTCTGTCAAACCGGAGGAGCGATCGCTCATCGATTGGGTTCGTACCTTAGCCGTTTATCCGGAACCGGATGCATATGCGGGTCAAAAAGTCAAGGTGCAAGGCTTTGTCATTCATCTGCCCGAACCGGAACTCCCAGAGCAATATCTCCTGGTGGCGCGGTTTATCATCACCTGTTGTGCCGCCGATGCCTATCCGGTTGGTTTGCCGGTGAAACTGTCCCAAAGTCGCGACGCCTATCCTCCAGACACTTGGATCGAGGTGGAAGGTCAGATGATGACGGAAACCTTGGCGGACCGTCGTCAGTTGGTGATTCTCCCGAGTTCGATTCGCGAAATTCCCAAACCGAAAAATCCCTACGAGTATTAAACCCTTAAATTGCATCCCCCCACCCCCGGGGGCGATCGGGTGGAACCCACCCTCACCTGCTTGCTGGAGGCTTACGCAATTAAAGCATTGCACATACGCCCTGCCTGCGCCTACGGCTTCATTATACCCCATGCTACTCTTGTTTGTCAAGGGTGAATCTGGATAAATGCTGGGTTTGGCTTACGCAATTAAAGCATTGCA
>NZ_JAYFEQ010000803.1:0-204 GCF_055795085.1 Phormidium sp. CCY1219
GATGGTATTCCATGCGTTGTTCGTAGTCTTGTCTCTCGCTATCGCCATTTTGACTGCTACTGTTCACTTTACAGTTTGATTAGCCTGAGTCCGTCAGCTTATCCATACCCATTACAGGTAGGCATTTGCTTCTGACTCAATCTCACCCCAACTAGGACTTGCGCTTACACTTATCACTACTCAGCTTATCGACCTTTTGACTGA
>NZ_JAYFEQ010000804.1:0-11950 GCF_055795085.1 Phormidium sp. CCY1219
CCAGTATCCAAGCAGCAAAGCGCTCTGGGTATTTTTCTGCCAGAAATTTGCACAAGTTATCATAAGCCATAGCGATTGGGTTGAAATGGCCTATACTCTATCGTACTTCTGTTTGCTTAAGAACCATGTTAATTGTACCATATTTAATAGAGAAGTATTGAAATGAGTTAGGAGCGATCGCTGTTGCCAGTTGAAGCAGGATATCCCGTTTAAATTAACTCCACAGAATCCGGAACCTGATGAATAAAAGACTTTAACAGCGCATCTCCCGCGTCGCGATCGTAAACTTCCCCATATATCTGCTGAATGAGTTGTTTCACCAGACTGCCCGGTAATTGGCCTCCGGGGTACTCGGGCAGCATCATTAATAGCATCTCTATCGACACATTTCCCGAGAAAGGAGGCAATTGATAGGGGACATTTTTGAGAATTTTTGCCCCTAGTCGTTGATAGAACTTCACCCGCCTTTTTCTGTCTGTTTGATTTTCTCCAGAAGCGGGATGCTCGACTTCAATGAGTAAGTATTTGTTAATATTCGCCAGGTTTTGTAAAATTTCTCCCATGAATTGACCGCCAATTCCTCGACCTCGGTAGGCTTTGTCAGTTCCCAGATAGTCCAGCAATACAAAGTCAGTATTTTTCAAAGGGTATAACAACGCAATGCAAACCACTTTGTTTTCCAGTTTGCCGATTAGCCATTGGTAAAGCTGCTTTTTAAGTCGGTTTTTAACTACTGCTGTCGGTTGTCTTTCGCTAGCTGGAAAAGCATGTAAATAGATTTGCAAAGCTCCTTCAAAATCCGGATGTTTCACCTCGGGCAATTCCATAATTTGTAAGTTCGTATTATCCGATACCATGACATTTAAAAATCAATAACTCTAAACTACAAAAAAGTGATTCGTGGCGCGTCAGGCGCAACGCTTTTTAGTCCTCCAAAACGGCTAACACCTGCTTCGGTTGCAACTTTTCTTTAAACCAAACAATGGGTACGGAAACAGTTTTGACATTGACCCCAGCTTTTTCCAAGTTTAACCGTTCGGAAACGGCTAAGATTAAATCGTGGCGTTGTGCTTTTCTGGCTTGGGCGAATTTCTTTTGCAAATACTCGGAACGCCAATAGCCGACAATTTCGAGTAAATAGGTGCGTCCGTCGGGATGAACTAAGCGAAAATCGGGAATAATGACGCTACCGGGAATTGGAATTAAATCCACTTCGCGTTCTAATTTCCACTCGGTTTTTGTGGATGCCCAGCGCTTGGCAAAGGAAGCTTCTAACATGCTATCATAAGGTTTGCCGGGAGGATAGTGACTGACTAATCCACAATCGGAATTGAGGCTAAATCGTCCAGTTTTCCAGTTCCCCGTATAAGTATCGCGACTTTGCAAGGTGGCGTGCAAACTCCATTTGGTGACATGCAGCAATGCAGGGAGCATTTTAGCCAGGGCCAATCCGTAACGGGTACTGGGTTTAAACAAGCTAGTAGGACCATCAATGGTGATGGTAAAGCCGCGATCGGCGTCGCCTTCGATGTAGGCCATCAGTTGAAATAATTTTAAATAGCGAAATAACAGTTTATACTCACCAGGATCGTTGCGATGGGCGTTGATTTGGATGTGCGTGGCGCGATAAAATACGCCTTGCACTTGGGAGAGATTATACCGATGCAGCAGCGCTTCGGGCGTCGGCGCGTCAAATTCGGTGAGGATTTTATTCTCGTTTAGATCGGCATAAATTCCGGCTTGTATCTGGGCGGGAATGACTTCTCGTTCTAATTCTTGGCTGAGTTCGGTGGCGAGTTTTTCCAGGGTACGTTGGGTGGATGATGTGCTGGGGACGGTTTGCGCGGACTGAGTAAAAACGCGCTGGCGCAATGCGATCGGATCGAGAGGCGAAACCACTTCAAAGGTGCTTAAGTTGCTTTTGAGAATGTGGGCGAGTCCGCGTTTGATGCGGTAGTCGGTTCCCTCGCCTTCGATGTCTTGTAATTGGCGATCGAGTTCGCCTTGGGTGCGCCCTTGGGCTTGTTGAAAACAGTCTATCAATTCAGCAGCGATCGCCAGATTTGTGCGATTTATATCCAATCGTTTCGGAACAATTGTTTCCCCATTTTGGCGGTAACTGAGCAAGTCGGATGGTAACATACTTTTTCCTCATTAATTCCCGTTTAAATTAGCCCGCGCAGGCGGGCTTTGCTAAATTACTGCAACTTATAATTGCCGCTATTCTCCATAAATCGTCACCTTGATTTTGCGATTCCTGGGTTTTACATCGCATTCAAGGTGAAAAATTTGTTGCCAGGTGCCTAACTCTAACTTCCCATTTTGTACGGGTACGGTAAGCGAAGGTCCCAACCAGGTGCCTTGTAAGTGGGAATGTCCATTCCCATCATGCCAGGTTTGTTCGTGACCGTAATCTCGACTGGGGGGAATCAGTTTATTGAGAATTTCCGGCAGGTCTTGCTGCAGTCCGGGTTCAAATTCAATCGTACCGATCGCGGCGGTACTGCCAATATTAAAAATATTAACCATTCCAACTTGAATGCCGGATTTTTTGACAATTGTATTCACGGAATCGGTGACGTCGTGCATATCGCCGTTACCCTCGGTTGCAAGGGTGATGTAATCCTGATGAACCATAATCCGATTTGCGTTAAAGGTTTCTCTTTCCTAAGATAGCGAATAAACTCAGCCCAGGCAATCACCTGGGCTGAAATTTTTATAAAATTCCCCGATCGCCGATTTTACCGATAACAGCTTAGTCGCTGGCGCAAGCGATCGCGGGTGGCGGTTTCTTCTAACGCTGCAGCGACTTCCAAGGCGCGGTTATCCCGTCCGAGTCGTGCATATTTGAGGGCAATTTCCTCATAAAAGCTCCCTCGGTCTTCCGGATCTTCTATCTCGGTGGATTGCAAGATATTCCCCTCAGCATCCATCTGCACTTTAAACACCAACATATTCGATTCCGGACCGGGAACCCTGCGCGCCACTTGAAAAGCAATATCCAACATGTCTAACGCCCGATTTGTTTTCCCAGATCGAATCGCGTTATCGGCAATATCTAACAACAGCCTCACCTTTGGCTGCGGTTGTGCAAACGCCTCCATCGCTCGAAATGCAGCCGCTTCTTCGCCTGCTGCTAAATAAGTTGTGACCAACTCTCTTAACGCTGTATCTTGAAACGATTTATCTGCTATTGATTTGGCAATTCTCTCGGCCAAATCGTATTCTTTGGCTTGCAAATAGCGCTGAAAAACGGTTGTCCAAATATACGAACCGTCCCCTACATTGTTTTTGGCAAACTCTAGGGCTTGGGAAAATAATTCTTCGGCTTTGGTTGGCTGTCCGATTTGGGCATATGCGAGGGCGATCGCCGCCAGTAGGTCGAATTTTGCATCGGGCAATTCCAGGGCATTTGCTGTTTCTATTCCTTGCTGCAATAACTCGCCAGCCCGTTGGGTTTCCCCGCCATTTTGATACTCAACCGCCAGTGCAGCTAAGTTACTCGGTAGGATTTCAGCAGCTTCCACGGCGATATTATATTCCCCATTTTCTGCGGCGTTGATAGCAATTTCTTGCAACAGGATTCTTTGTCTCTCCACCGATTCTATCTGTTGCGCCCCCTGAATCGCCGCTGGGTACAGTTGCCACTTCAAGTATTCGGGAACTATCTCCTGGAGCAGAAATGATTGCTGATAACTGTCTGAAATAGCAGCCACTGATTCGAGGGCATTAATCGCCAGTTGAAGGGCTTTCTGGCGTTCTCCTATTTTAGCATAAAAAACGGCAATTTTCCCCAGGTTTTTTGCTTTGATATCGGCAAAATTTATCGATTCGGTGAGAGTCACTGCCCGATCGCGGTATCCGGATTTGGCATATTGCAGGGCAATTTTCGCGATCGCCCTGCTTTGGGTGTGACTATCTTCAATAGTTTGGGCAACCTGTAGCCCCCTTGCCAAAATATCCCCTATTTTCTCATCCGATTCTCCGGCTTTTTGCCCTGCATCGGCAATCTCGGCGAGGGCATCGGCTTTTCGATCGACAAGTGCGATCGCTTCGGCAATTTGTAAGGCGGATTTCAGCTTTCCTTGCTTGGCACATTCCAGGGCAATTTCGGCATAAGTCTCGCTTTGATAATTCTCATCTGCAATATCTCTGGCAATCTCCAGTGCCCGCTCAAATTCTCCAATTTTGGCAAAATAAACCGCAATTGGTTGGAAAACCGAGGCTTTGCGAAAGGAATTGGGATAATTCACCAACTGCGCTTGTCGCAAAGATTCAAAGAGGATTTCAGACGCCGATTCAAATCGAGCGATCGCAATATAAGCGCGGGCAATTTCGCTGAGTGCTTTGGCTTTAAACTCGCTCCCGCGAATGCCAATTTCGCTTTGCCGAGCTTGTGAGAGTATATCCGCAGCGCGATCGCCCTCTCCCATTTGGGCGTACCAGCCGGCGATCGCCGCTAAGGAGCGCGTTTTCACAACGCTATGTTCTGCATCTAAACCTTGCGCCACCTGCAAGGCATATGCCAGCACAGCAGGCGCTTTCTCGGGTTGTCCCGTTGCCACAAATTGAGTGACAGTTTGTTCCACCAAACTCGGTTGACCCTGGAACCCATTGACGAGTTCGGCGAATATACTCGCTTTATTCCCATCATTGGGCAACCGCTGCATCAAGCGCAACCCTTGACTGAGTAATTCGGCAGCTTCTTCTATGTTACCAGCATTGGCAGTTTGTTGCAGGCGATCGCGCAATTCAAACAATTGGCTATCCACCATTTGAGCTTGTTCCAAGGCACAGTCAATCGGTTCTTGACCGCGCACCGCACTGCTGATGGGCGTGAAAGCGGCGATCGCAACAATGCCTGCTAACCCACTGCTAATTAGCGACAATCGAGAAAATTTCATCATTATTTTAACCCCTAGGTTCGATCCGGTTTAGAATTAGACTCAGAATCCTTTGGGGTTGTTCCCTCCTCTTGATTCTCCTGACTTCTATCTCCTTCCGGATTCTCCCGATATTTAGACTCCGAATCGTTCCATTTTTTCCCTGACTCCGCAGCGCGTTTGCTGCTGCGTTTTTCCACCCCATAAATCGGTTTTTGCGGCGGTAAACTGGGGGAAGATGAACCCGGTAAAACCTCCAGATTCGCAGATTTGCGCTGCGGCTTTTTCACGGGCTTTTGTTTTTGCGGTTTGGGTCGTTTTGTGGCGGCGCGTCTGCGCTTTGATGTACCTTCTTCTGCCGTATCTTCGGCAACCACTTCATACAAAATTGCCCGTTTATTTTTGTCGGTTCCTTTTCGCAAAAGCCTTCCTAAGCGTTGAATGTACTCCCGTGCCGAACCAGTGCCCGAGAGCAAAATGGCCACGCGGGCATCGGGGACGTCTACGCCTTCATTTAAGACATGAGAAGCGACTATGGTGTTGTATTCTCCACTTTTAAACCGTTGGAGAATTTCATGCCGTTCTTTCACCGGCGTTTGATGGGTGAGGGCGGGAATTAAAAAGTCTTGAGAAATGCGATAAACCGTGGCATTATCTGCGGTAAAGATTAAGAGTCGCTCGGGGTAATGTTGGGCGAGTAAGTCGGCGAGAACGCGCATTTTACCATCGGTCCCCAGGGCGATTTCTTTGGCTTCTCGGTGTGCTAACATGGCGCGTCGGCCCGCCTGCGATCGCGCGGAAGCTCTGACGAATTTTTGCCACCCTTTAATGCCACGAAGGGAGATTTTTGAGGCGTTTAAAAAATCGTTGCGGGTTGTCATTAATTGATTGTAGCGATCGCGCTCTATTTTGGAGAGCTTCACCTTAATTTGGACGATTTCATGGTCTGCTAGTGCGCCGCCTGCCAGTTCCTCTGCCGTTTTGCGATATACTTGTGGACCGATTAACCCATTGAGATCCGCATGTCTGCCATCGGAGCGCTCTGGCGTAGCGGTCAAACCCAGTCGATAGGGGGCGATGGAGTATTCGGCGATCGCGCGATTAAAATCTGTGGGCAAGTGATGGCACTCGTCAAACACGATGAAAGCATAGCGATTGCCCAAGGTTTCTGCATGAATCGCGGCACTGTCATACGTAGCTACCAAAATCGGGCTTTTATCCCGCGACCCTCCACCTAACAATCCTACCTCTACATCGGGAAATGCCGCATCTAAGTGAGCGTACCACTGATGCATCAAATCCAGTGTCGGCACCACGATTAGGGTAGTGCGCGGGGTCGCCTGCATTGCCAATTGCGCCAAATAGGTTTTTCCCGCCGCCGTGGGCAACACCACCACTCCCCAACGCCCCCCATGCTTCCACGCCGTTAGTGCTTCCTGCTGGTGCGGATAGGGTGGCATTTCAACCCTGGGAACCAATTCTAGGGGTTCAAACCCTTTCGCCTCGTCGATAAAATCGCTGTTTTCCGCTCTCAGCGCTTCGATCAAGGGACGATAGTAAATTGCCGGAATGCGGAACTTTTCCACGCGATCGTCCCAGGTAGCAAAGTCAATCCAAGCTTTGCCTCGCGGTGGTGGATGTAGCAACAAGGTGCCTCGGTCAAAGGTAATTGTCGGTGTGCGACCCATCAGTTTCTCGACTCTTCTATTCCTCCACTATTATAAAATATTTTTGCTCGGTTTTATCGCCGTCTTGATTTATTCAGGACTCCCACACCACCTTACAGTTTTTGTAAAATATTTTGCCTCGGTTTCATCGCGGTCTTGATTTATTCCGATCGCTCTGGCATAATTAACCCGAGGGCGCGATGGATGATTTCTTCTCGATTAACCATTTGTTCTAATTCGTGGCTTTCATAGCGTCCCTCTTGCACTTCTAAAGAGGCTTCATCAATTGCATTTAGATAGGCTTCTTCCAGAGTTTCTAGCAACTCGTCATCGGTTAAATAATAACCTCCCGCTTTCCGGCGTTTGTTTTCTCGTTGAATTTCCCGCACTGAATTGCGAATCGAGACCTCCCAAGAACGAGTCGTTCGATTTTCGGCTTGCTGTTTAATCAGATGCAGCAGCAGAATGACGGCATAGCTGCGAATCGTCTTGATGATGTCTTTGAGTCCCATTTCTTCGAGTTCTTCAACAATAGCTAAGGAGCCTTTTATGTCGCCTTGCAGGAGCTTTTGTTTCAGGTCGAATAGTTCTTCCATAATAGTCGCGTTTTCTGGGGCATTTTTGAGGAGTGATGGAGGCGATCGCCGATGCCGTTGACAAAGACTCCCTCACCCAAGTTTCGGCGAAAGATTCGCTACTGGATTGAAAGGTTCTACTTGACTCATTTTACCCGATCGCAGTTTGAAAATGCGGTTGAAGGTGCAAGGGTCTCCCTCACACCTCCGGGCAAGACTTTTATCCCTCGCCCGGTGCGATCGGGGGGACGACGGGAATCAACTGGGAAAATCGATTAAAATCTTGGACATTAGATTAAAATCCTGGACATTTCGGGAATACTGGCATAGACCAAAATATTGGTATCGAGAAACACGGCTTTGGAGCCATTATTCATACATGTCCTCCCGTCTCAAAGACAGGTTAGCCGGCCAAGATCCAACATCGATCGCTTTCATATTATCCCTCGCTTTGTCATTCTTTTACCCCTATTATAGCTATTGTTTGCCCATAGTTTCTCGGGGAAAAAGCAGGTGGCGATCGCGATCGCAATGACACTCACGTGTAGAGTGGAAAATTCCTCCTAGCGCAGGTTGGAAAAGCAAAATAAAGCGCCTGCGGATGCAGGCGGAGTTTCGATAACCGCAGGGATGTAGGGGGGTTATTTTCGCGTCCACTTTCGCAACATATCAATCGAGGTGAGGGGATCGAAAATATGCAGCCCAAAGCGCTCGGAAAGTTCCTGAAACACTTTAATCCCGCGCACGCTATTGCCGCGTTTGTCTAACGGAGGGGAGAAAACGGCAATTCCCATCTGTCCGGGAACCACAGCAATAATGCCGCCACCGACGCCACTTTTTGCCGGAATTCCTACTTTATACATCCATTCCCCGGCAAAATCATACATGCCGCAAGTACACATAACGCTCAGCAAATCTCGCACGTATTGGGCTTTAATTGCTCTTGTCCCTGTAAGAGGGTTGATGCCGGTGTTGGCAAGGGTTGCGCCCATCATGGCCAAATCGCGAGCGTTCACAATAGCAGAACAGTGTTCTAGGTAGAGGTCGAGGGTTTGACGGAGGTCGCCTTCGAGCATTCCGAAATGTCGCAGCAGGTAAGCGGTGGCCCAAGAGCGATCGCCGCAGGTTTGTTCGGAAACCAAGGTTGGGGTATCCACAAACACTTCATGGCCGACATACTTTTTATACATTTGCAGCACGCGAATCAGCCGTTGAGCGGGGCCACCGCCATGAATCAAGCTGCTGGTAGCGAGCGCACCGGCGTTGACCATCGGATTGTAAGGTCGCTTGGAACGTTCCTCCACCTTCAGAATAGAATCGTAAGCGTCTCCGGTGGGTTCCACATCCACTTTACTCAGCACGTAATCGCGACCGCGATCCTCCAGGGCCATCCCGTACACAAACACCTTGGAGATAGACTGAATCAAAAAAGGCCGCTCGAAATCGCCCACGGCATAAATATCCCCCTCCACCGTCACCGCACAAATGCCAAACCAATCGCGCTCGATATCCACCAAACCCGGTTCGCTCACATAGATGCGACCGTCGCGCAGGGGCAGATATTTCTCATGTAGCGCTTTCAAAAACTCCTGAAATGGAGAACTCACTAACTGTAGGCGCTCCATCGCCTCAGCCTCTTTCAGGGTTGCTTCGCTTTCTGCCGGTGAGGGGGAACCACTCCGCATGTACTCGGACACCAAGCGATCGCTGGGGATTTCCTCAGCATCTGCACTCCCTTGCAATTCACTCGGCGACTCCCGAGAAATTCCCTGAAAAATATGCAGATTCAACTGGTACGAGAGTTCCTCGCACACTTTCACCCCGCGCACGCTCTTATTGCGCTCGTTCAGGGGCGGCGAAAACACCGCAATCCCCATTTTATTCGGCACCACTGCCAAAATTGCCCCCGCCAGACCGCTTTTGGCGGGCAACCCCACCTGATACGCCCACTGTCCGGAAAAGTCGTACATCCCGCAGGTGTACATGACGCTGAGCAGGTTTTTCACCGACTCGGGGGCGATCGCCCGCTCTTTCGTCAGGGGATTCTCACCGCCATTCGCCAATGTTGCCGCCATCACCGCCAAGTCTTTGCAGTGAACCGAGAGGGAACATTGGTAACAATATAAATCCAGAACCTCCTCAATATCTCCCTCAATCGTGCCAAAAGTCAGCATCAAATATGCCATTGCCCGATTCAGGTTATTGTTGTGATTCTTCGAGGTATAAACCCTCGGATCGATGTCTACCGGGCGACCCACATACCGGGCAAACATCTCCAACAACCGCGCTTTGCGATCGCCGAGGGTTTTCCCCTTAATCAAACTGGTAGTGGCGATCGCCCCCGCATTCACCATTGGATTGTAATCGCGCTCGGCAATTTCCTCATGCTCTAAAATCGAATTGTACGCTTCCCCGGTTGGTTCCACCCCGACTTTAGTTAACACATACTCTTGGCCCCAGTCTTCTAGAGCTTGTCCGTACACGAACGGTTTCGAGATCGACTGAACCGAAAACAGGCGATCGCTATCCCCCACCTCGTAAACCTTTCCATCTACCGTCACCACACAGATCCCGAACCAATTGGGATTCGCTTGCGCCAATTCCGGGAGAAAATCCGCCACTTTCCCCTCGTCCAAATCGCGATACTTGCGATGCAAATCCTCTAGCAACGCTTGCGATGGTAATCCCACCGTTTCAAAGGGATCCCTTAATGGTCTTAACTCATCCGGGTTGTTCATCTTTTTGTCACTTGCCAGCAGGTCTTAGTATCCAAACAATTAAGCGGTTATATTGTATTAATTATCACAAACCACTCCTGCAAACTCCTCGCTTCACCCTTTTCTTGTCCGAGATTCCTCAACCCCCTGAGTTCCGTCACCACTCCTTGCAGAAACTCCCCTTCCCTATCCCCCCATCTGCGATCGCCCAATACCCCCCGTTCGTTCTTCAAACCAAAAAAAGCGTCCCTATCAAAGGAACGCTTTTCATTCAACTCTTGCTGAGATAACTCTAACTTTCTACGCTAGAAATCGAAGGAACATCGAAGCTTACTGGCACGGATTCACCACCGGCGAGAATCAGGGGGAAATTGTGTGCGTTCGGTTCGTGCATCGCTTGGATGCCTAGATTCGCTCGATTCAGAATATCGGCATCGGTGCGGATCGTATGACCGGCACTATCGAGAATGGAGTGATTGAAGTTAAACCCATTTAAGTTAAAGGACATCACGCCAATGCCGAGGGTCGCAAACCAAATCCCAATCGTCGGTAATGCCGCAATTAAGAAGTGGATCGAACGGCTATTTTTCAAACCCCATTCCGGAATCGTTAAGCGACCTAAGAAGCCGTAGTGTCCCGCAAACAGGTTGTAGGTGGTTTCTTCTTGGCCGAATTTATATCCATGATTGGTCGATTCTAAATAGGTGGTTTCTCGAACTAAGGTAGAAGCCACTAAGGAACCGTGCAAGGAACTGAGTAAGGCACCGCCAAAAATCCCGGCAACACCCAGCATGTGGAACGGATGCATCAGAATACTATGATCCGCTTGGAAGCCTAACATATAGTGGAAGGTGCCGGAAATTCCCAGGGGCATGCCTTCGGAAAAGCTTCCTTGACCGATGGGATAAATTAGGAAAATTGCCGTCGCCGCCGCCGCCGGGGCCGAATAGGCGATCGCAATCCACGGACGCATTCCTAACCGATAGCTCAGTTCCCACAGTCGTCCCAGGTAGCACCATACCCCAATCAAGAAGTGCAGCACGATGAACTGATACGGACCGCCGTTATACAGCCATTCGTTGATATTCGCCGCATCCCAAATTGGATATAAGTGCAAGCCCACGGCTGCAGAAGTGGGTACCACCCCAGCGGTAATCGGATTGTTTCCGGCTAAAATCGAACCGGCGATCGGTTCGCGAATCCCCTCCATATCTACGCCTGGAGCGGCAATAAAGGCGATGATAAAACAGGTGGCAGCGGCTAATAACGTCGGAATCATCAGCACGCCAAACCAACCGATATAAATCCGATTTTCCGTACTGGTAATCCAGTCGCAAAATCGATCCCATAAACTGGCAATATTGAATTCAGGTCTCTGTTGAGTGATGGTACTCATTTGCCATCCTCCTTTTGATAGATTTCATCGGAATTGCTCGGGAACCAATGGCCTCTTGAGTTTCTCTACTCTCATTGGGCACAAACATAGTCGATCCCAGCTTTTCTTGTCTGAATGCTTGTTATTTGTCGGTTCTCTTTGCCAAACCAACGGGTTGAGTTGCTTTTTATTTTCCAACTCATTTTCTATTGTAAACGAACCCGGAGAAACTGTCAACTCATTAATATTTTCTTAACAAGTTGGTCACATTTCTTTTAGCCAGATCCTCCCGATGTTTGACCTCTCGGAGCAAGGGCGAAATCTAACTTCAACTTTCTCTACAACTCTCTACATTTGGTTAAAGTTCTTAACACGTTGGCAAAAAGTCGGCGGAAGGTTGAAGGAGTCGTCGATGGATCCACGAGCGGGGATACATCCCTTCCGGTTCTCCCGGGATGGCGAGTCTCTCTGACTTGCCTTCCGGGTGACGCCGCGATCGCCCCCCTTCCAGTTTTCGCTCCTCAAAGTTAAACTAAGCAATTCCGTCACCAGAACTACTCGTCTCCAAAACCGGACTTGAGACTTTCACCTCATCCGGGGACTCAACAACTTGGCCTTTGTCATAAGTACCGAGGCTACCATCGGTGGCAGTCTTTACATCGTGGCAATGTCTATGGAGAAGTTGGAGGTTTTTGTATTCATCCTTTCCACCTAGGGTTTCTGGGATGATGTG
>NZ_JAYFEQ010000805.1:0-63896 GCF_055795085.1 Phormidium sp. CCY1219
GTGGGGGAACCGTGGGTCAGTCGCTCGGCTTATATCCCCACGGATAAATCCGGGGGCTTTACGCCGATTCTCGGTAATCGCAATTTGCACTTCCCTAGGGCGATCGAGATCCATAATTAAGTTGTAGCAGTGGAACCCAGAAGGAGGCGTCGCGCCCCATTGTGGGGGAAAACACAGCCCTGAGAAAGTCAGGGTTGCCCCGAGGGCGGACACCAGTTGAGGGGGAATACAGCCCCATTTCAACCGGGAAACAGGCGAAAAGGGGTATTTTTGCCCTCCGTGGGTTCGTCTTCTAAACCGACTGGTCCAGACAGAAGACATCCACCAATAACCCAACAGGTAAAATTGACATTTTAGACGGAACAATCTTCACCCCGACAGGTGCGCGATTCATCCCGAGTGCGAATGGGTTTGCATGTGCCGCGCGCGAACCGATGGCGACGCCATTGCCTGCTTCGATCGCCCGATCTTTGTCCTCTTAAACCTCAAACCTCAATTCGATAGCGATGTCCATCACCTCCCTGTTGCTCGAACAATTCACTCAACCCACATTTGTCTGCAGACAGAACGACAGTATAGCAGAGTTGTGGGAGCGCTGGCGGGTCAGCGCCCACCAAAAGTCCCGCCCCGATCGCCTAGTGGTGGTGAACGAAGAAAACGCTCCCTTGGGCATCATCTCCTGGGGTCATTTACTCCCCGATTTCATGGAAGCGCAAACGCCACCTACCGATCGGCGATCGCGCCGGGAGAGGGAACAGCACAGCGCCACCCCAAGAGAATCCTGGTGGCAGCAACCCCTATCTGCCCTGGATCCCGAGGCGATCGCTCCGGTGCAGAAACTGCGCGCCCCTCGGGATTGGAACCAATTCTGGCACGCACTGCAAACACAATCCGCCCCCAAACCAATCCCCCAGGAGTGGGCATTAGTGGATGGGGCGGGAAAATTCCTCGGCTTGCTCGATAGTTCCCGTTTGCTGGGCTACCTCGCCCAACATCCCTCTTTGCGGTTCCATGCGGGGGAAGACCCACCGCTGCAACCTGTTGCCCTGGCCCATCCCCTAGACAGACTCCCGCCCCTAGCAGAACTGCTCGAAGAAATTCCCTTACCCATGAAACTGCAAACCGACGAAGGGAACGTTCTATCCTACAACCAAGCATGGCGCAAGCAATTTGAACTGCATGTCGAAAGCCAACCCACCGACGACCCGACAGCGCCTTCCGAGGAAGCCACAGATATCCCCCAAGAACACAGCGTGGGGATGTGCCCGATGCCCAATCCCCCAGATCGGGTGTGGGAATTTGTAAAAATCCCCCTAGGCGCTACGCCTATCGGTAGCCCCGCACAACTGAGATCCGGGCACAAACACCCCGGCGATCAACAGTGGAATCCCAACTTGCGCGCGCCGCCTCTTGGAGAGCAGAAAATTCCCCTGTCTATCCCCAGTGACCCCGCCAGTATGGGGATTGATGGGGGAAACTTGCCCGGAGAAGGGTTATGGCTAGTTCTGGCGCAGGATGTGACCGATCGCCAGCAAGTGGCCAAAGAACTGGCGGCGAAAAATGCCGATTTAATGCAGCTCAATCGCCTGAAAGACGAATTTCTCGCCTGCATCAGTCACGAACTGAAAACCCCCCTCACCGCCGTGTTGGGCTTGTCTAGCTTGCTGAAAGAACGAACCCTCGGAGACCTAAACGATCGCCAAGCGCGCTACGCCCAGATGATTTACCAAAGTGGGCGTCATCTGATGAATGTGGTGAATGACATTTTAGATTTAACCCGCATCGAAAGCGGTCAGATGGAGCTGATGCTCGAGCCGGTGCAAATTGCCGAGGTGTGCGATCGCGCCTTCGAGCAAGCCCTCCATGAAGCCGCAAAAGACTCCTCTAGCGCGGCGTCAAATTCCCCGGCTGACCCGGAAGACCCCGCCACTCAATTTACGGTGGACATCGAAGCGGGGTTAAATATCATTATCGCTGACGAACTGCGCCTGCGCCAGATGCTTTACAATCTGCTATCCAATGCGCTCAAATTTACCCCCGCTGAGGGCACCCTGGGTCTGAAGGTGAATCGCTGGGAAGGCTGGATAGCCTTTACGGTGTGGGATACGGGCATGGGCATCCCGGCGCAAAAGCAGCATTTAATCTTTCAAAAATTCCAACAACTGGAAAATCCCATGACTCGTCAATTTGAAGGAACTGGCTTGGGTCTGGTGCTGACGCAGCGCCTTGCGAGAGCGCATGGGGGGGATGTGTCGTTTATTTCCAAGGAGGGGGTGGGGAGCGAATTTACCCTGTTGCTGCCCCCTTCTCCGCCACAACCCACCACGGCCCTGGGAGAGTCTGCTACACCACCTAACCGACTGATTTTGATTGTGGAAGCGGTACCGCGCTATATTGAGGAGCTGACCGAGCAACTGACGGCGTTGGGCTATCGGGTGGCGATCGCCCGGGCGGGGACGGAAGCGCTGGAAAAAGCCCGTCGCCTGCAACCGCGCGCGATTTTTCTCAATTCTTTGCTCCCCATGCTGTCGGGATGGGATGTGCTGACCTTGCTCAAGGGCAATGAGCGCACTCATCATATTCCGGCGATCGTGATGGCGACGGAGGTGGACAAGCAGCGGGCGAAAGAAGCTGGGGCGGATGGGTGTTTGAGTTTGCCGGTGAAGTTGGCTTCTTTGCAGAAGTGTCTGGATAAGTTGAATGCTCTACCGGTGCTAGAGGAGCGATCGCAGACGCCAACCACGAAACTGACGATTTTGTGTCTGTCTCCCCTGGAATCGGATGCGGTGTCGGAAACGCTCTCCTCTCCCGCGACTCGCAGCGAAACCCTCGGTTCTCAATTGAATCATTTGCTCGGTTGGGGGAGTCACCCGCAACTGGCTCATCATCATTATCGGGTTCTGGAAGCGGATGATTTGGAACAAGCTGAAATCCTCGCCCGGGTGTGGCACTTAGATGCTATTTTGCTCGATACCGCTGCGGTGAACCCCAACCCAGTAGCGTTTATCGAACAATTGAGCCAATATCCGGCTTTAGCTGCGACTCCTTTGGTGACGCTCGATCGCCCCACTAGCGACGCCGCTTTGCAGGTTCCGGGCCTGACGGTGTTTCCCTGTGTGAATTGTCACAAGGCGCGCCGGGAGGGGCAGGAGTCTTCCCTGGATCCGGCTGCTTTATTGCAAGCGATTGAAGTGGCGGCGGGAATCGGTTTGAAACCCACGATTTTGGCGATCGATATTTCCACTTTGCCTGAATTCGCCCCGGTTTCTTCTGAGTCTGTCTCTGGGGCGATCGCCTCTCATGGTTCCGAACCACTCCCTCCTGACTCGACTCACCATGAATGGTTGCAAGCTGCGATTCAATACATGCAAACCGCTGGGTTTAAAGGCATCGTCGGCGGATCTTGGTCGGAGGTGTTGCATCAACTGCAGCACCATACTGTGGATCTGCTGTTAATTTGTTTGGGTTCTGATGCCCTCCAACCCCGGGCGATCGATGCATTGACGAGTTTGAACCGCCTCTCGGAAAAACCGGCCATTTTAATCCTCGATCGCACCCCAGAATTGAGCGCAACAGGCGAAACTTCGCCCAAACAATCGCGTTCTATCCTCGAACAAATGCCGGCACTTAAGGTGGTATTGCAGGAAATTTCTACTGCCATTTTACCCCCCTCTCTCTCGATGCAAGAGTTGCTCGATCGGATTAACCAAACCCTCAAATCGACTCACCCCCACTTGAATGGGTGAAAAAAGTCCCGCACCCTAAAAAGGTGAAGGGGTATCCGGACTTAGCCCGCCGATACGGGCTAATTTCACAGTTAAAATCCCGGATTAATTGCCGCTGTTTTTTTGGGGCAAAAATAACTGTTTGTCTACTCGAATCAGGCGATAGTTTCCCGCTTCTGCTAACAGCTGATACTGATAAGATTCTCTCAGTCCCAACCCTTTAATTTTATTGGGATATCCCACAATTAAAACCTGCGGTGGGGTGGAATTTTCCTGGGCGACTTGCTGAAGATAGCGGCGGGTATCGGTAGACCGACGGAAAAAGGAAATTGGGAGATGAGAATAAAACACCAAACTGGGCTTTTCAAACGCCACCATAATCGTTTCTTCGCCCGGTTGCTTTACCGCTGGGATAATTTCTGCCAGTTGTCGCACGGGCAATTGGCGGTGGGTATCCACTAGCAAATATACGGGCATTAAGGCGAAGATAAAAAAGGCCATAAATCCGACAATATTGAGCGCGATCGCCCCTCGGTTTTGACGTCGCAGTAACAACAGCACCCCCACAACAGCGGTGACGATTAAAATCCCTACCCCGCGCCATACCAATCCGGATTCTTGCAGCGCTGCGGGAAAATTCGGCATCGCCGGATCCGGTTCTAATGTCTGGGACACCCAATACAAACCCCCGGCAATTATGGCAATTAATGCCCAATTGGCTATCAGGGAAATCTGGAATCCGTCGGGCATTTTTCGATTGGTGTTTCCTCTTTCCGGTGAGGGTTTGAAGATAAATTCCGCCCAAACCAGAGCGACTAAAATGGCGGCGGCGGGAAGGGCGGGGAGGATGTAGCTGGGGAGTTTAGTCACCGCAACGGTAAAAAACCCAAAGATACTGGCAAACCAGAAGAAAGCGAAGATACCAAGATGAGTAAAACGGGGTTGGTGGCGCAGACGATCGCGCTGAATTAACCGCAAGCGGGCGATCGCTACGGGCAAATACACGGACCAAGGGGCAAATCCCAATAACACCACCACAAGGTAAAAATACCACGGTTCTCCGTGACGATTCACCACTCGGGTAAACCGCTCGAAGTTATGATAGCCAAAAAAAGAATCCAGATAGGTTTGCCCATTGGCGAGGGTGACTAAAATATACCAGGGAAGGGCGATCGCCAGGAAAATCCCTAACCCGCGCCAAATTCGCATTTCTCCCACCACTTGCCAAAATTTTCCCACATAAAGCAAAAAGCTGCCAATAATTAACCCGGGTAACACAATTCCCACCGGGCCTTTCGTCAAAACGGCACATCCAATCAATACATAAAATAGCCCATACCAAAATCCTTGGTTTCGCAACCAAAAGGCTAAGGATTTATCCGGTTTCTCTGCTTCCCCTGCAGGGGCATAATCAGCGGTTTTTCCGGATAGGGTTTCTGGGGGAAAGTCTTGCAGCGCATATCCCCAGAAAAACGCCAGCAAACCACCGCCCATACATGCATTGAGCAACATATCGGAAACGCCGATGCGTCCCCAAGCAATGGTTTGAATATTTAATGCCCAAATTGCCGCAGCGAGTCCTGCAGCAATCCAGGGTTTTAATGCCGGAGGTTGGGTATTTTTTTGCGGTTGGTGGGGCGGGGTGGAGAGGGGTAGAGAGGGGGAGAAACTAAAGTAGCGCAGGGTGAGGAACAAAAGCGCCATTAATCCGATCGCCGATAAGGCGGAGGGCAATCGCACGGCCCATTCGTTGACGCCAATAATGCGATAGGCGATCGCCATCAACCAATAAATCAACGGCGGTTTATCAAAGCGGGTTTCTTGATTAAAATACGGGGTAATCCAATCGTCGGTGACGGTCATTTGACGGGCAGCTTCGGCAAAAAGCGGTTCGGTTTCGTCAATTAAGCCTACATCTCCGAGTTTCCACAAAAAGGCAATTGCGCCGATGAATAATAGCCAAA
The DNA here is from genome assembly GCF_055795085.1 of Phormidium sp. CCY1219. Lineage (NCBI taxonomy): Bacteria > Bacillati > Cyanobacteriota > Cyanophyceae > Oscillatoriales > Oscillatoriaceae > Phormidium > Phormidium sp. CCY1219. The sequence goes on from NZ_JAYFEQ010000805.1 coordinate 5,690, forward strand.
TTATTCCCAGCGCCCAGGCGATCGCGCCCTGTGGTTCTCGGTGATTTAACATCCATCGCATTGACTGATTGACCTTGAACATAATTTGTGTTTCTTCTGGGTGAGTCGGTGTGTTTGGTGAGGGGCGATCGCCGCGCAGGCAAATGACCCAATCGGGCACAAATACCGGGGCGATCGCCCTGGCAATTGGCTATTCCCCCTGGTTTAAAATTATGCTACAAAGGGGTAAAATTGGGGGCGATGTCTTTGGAGTTTACAGGGATAACATTCACCGGGCAAAATGCATTCTTCAGGTTTCTAACCGCCTTTTCCCGGGAAGGAGGATAGCATGGATCCCCTGGCGGGCGATCGCGATTTTGGCCAAACTTCACCGTTACTATCCTCCGCAACTCGTGGGGATTCCCCGGAACCGAGGCGAGGAAATGCTATCCTCACTGCAGGAGGACTTTAACATTTGGGTGAAATCGGTTAAATTAAAGAGTCAAGTCATCATCGAAATCGAGCATAAACCGATAAATGGGGATAAGAGATGCAAAATACTCGTTTGAGCAGTCTGCTGAATGGGGCGCTTTCCGGAGTGTCGCAAGGGTTAAGCAACCCGTGGCGGCGAATTTCGCTGCTGACGATTAGCTTTTTGTTGGGCAATTTTGTGGGTACGGCAATTTCCACGATTGCGGGACAAAATGCTAACTTAGATACGGTAGTTGCGGCTGTTTTGCTGGTGTTTACGGAAGTTTATAGCTGGTTTTTTTACAAAATGTACCAGAAAATGAAGCAATCGCTTCTGGCGCAAAGTCTCAATGCATTTAAAATTGGCCTGATTTACAATTTATTTATTTTAGCCTTTACCTTGGGTTCGTAAGCCCGATGTCGATCGCGTGGGATGGGGAAATGAGGAAAAACACTATCGAGGTGATGCAGATTTTAGCCGAATGGGCGAGGGGAAAGCAACCCGATGCTGCAGCATGGGACCGGTTAGTGCGAGAAGAATTGGCGGATGCTTCTCGCGCCCGGGCGTTTGCGGTGACGGCGGAGAATGTGGGGGACAAACTGGCGGCGCGATCGCGGTTGTTTGAAGCGACGGTGGCGCAAGTGCAGCAGCAGTTTCCCTTGGGCGATCGCCTGGTAGAGACCCTGTGGCACTTGTGGATTCCTCTGGCTATGGATCTGGCAGCGGATCGCGATCGCCTGGGGCGTCCCTGGATACAAGGGATTTTGGGCGGACAGGGCACCGGAAAAACGACTCTCACTAAAATACTCACTATCATTCTCGCAGAGTTAGGATATTCCACGATTGGCATTTCGATCGACGACCTCTATAAAACCTACGCCGAGAGACAGCAGTTAAAAGTGCGAGATCCGCGTTTGGTGTGGCGCGGACCGCCGGGGACGCACGATGTAGAGCTAGGCATCGAACTGCTCGATCGCTTGCGCGTTCCGGACGGGGAATCGGTGAGAGTCCCGCGCTTTGATAAGTCGGCGTGGGGGGGACAAGGCGATCGCCGGGAACCGGAAATTCTCCAACCCGCCGATATCGTTTTATTTGAAGGATGGTTTGTCGGCGTGCGCCCGGTGGAGTCCGCACAATTCGAGCGCCCCCCGTCCCCGATCGTCACCGAGGGCGATCGCGCCTTTGCCCGGGATACAAACCAGCGCTTGCGGGAGTATTTACCGTTATGGGAGCGCTTAGATAGTTTAATCCTGTTGTATCCGGTAGATTATCGCCTCAGTTTGCAGTGGCGAATGCAGGCGGAACGGGAAATGCGAGCCTTGGGCAAAGGGGGCATGAGCGACGCACAAATCGAGGAATTTGTCAAGTATTTCTGGAAAGCTTTGCATCCGGAATTATTCATTGACCCGCTAGTGAGCGATTCTCGGTGGGTAGATTTAGCGATCGAGATAAATCGCGATCGCAGTGTGGGAAAAATTTATCGCCCGCAAACCGCAACGGCGCGATCGGTAGAATAGGGGGAGGGTTGGAGAACCGCGTGGCAAGCCAGCCAATTATATTGCAGATAGACTCGTTCCCAGGCTCCAGCCTCGGAAGCGGCGTTCCCCCCTAGGAAAAACGAGTCAAGCTCGCACTCTCCCAACCGGATTTTACCACCCCTGAAGCAATCGCGAGGCGGAAAAATTGCGCGTGATGGAAGCAAAATTGATGATAGGGTAAAACAGTCGATTCGATGCGGCGGCGACGCGGTGGAATCGATGGGGAGAAACCCAATCTTGCCCGTTAAGCCCCGTGCCAAACCAGAAAGGAGGGAGAAGACCCAAAAATGAGCCGAGTGCTACGCCTACGGCCCCCGGAACTTTCCGCCAAGAGGGGCTGTCCGCAACTCCATCCAGCCAGAGACAATTAGGGTGAAATCTTCAACAGTGAGCGATCCATTTTGAACGTGGAAAATTGCCACAATTCAACGGCAAAATGCTGGTTGATTTATGCGATGGGGGGAGGATGGGGGCATCTGGTGCGGGCGTTAGCCTTGGGTCGGATCGCCGGAACTTGCCGACCAGTGCTGATTTTGTGCAACAGTCCCTATGCGGCGGATATATTGCTTTATGCGGCGGGGGAAGAACCCCAACCGATTGTCGAGGGCTGTTACCTGGAAGCGATTCCCCACACTGCTTCGTTTGACGAGACACGCGATCGCGTGCGAGAGGTGATTTTCCAGAATCCCCACGACCTGCTGATTGTGGATACATTTCCCCGGGGACTCGGCGGCGAATTGGCGGATTTGCTCCCGCAGATGAAAAGCACCCCGCGCGTGTTCGTCCATCGCGACCTCGACCCCAACTACGTGCGCGCCAAAGACTTATCCCGCTTTGTGGCGGAAAACTTCGAGTTAATTTTAATCCCCGGCACCCTGGAAGACCCCCCGTTGGCCCATTTGCCACAAGTGCGACGAACCGCCCCCTGGTCGATCCGCACTGCGTCAGAACTGCCCGATCGCGCCACCGCGCGTCAGTTCCTGCGCCTCAACCCGCAGGACGATACCCCGGCGATCGTGGTTCTGGCGGCGGGTCGCGATGAAGAATTGCAGGTGTACGGCGAGTTAACCGTTGCCTTGGCGCAAGCGTTTCCCCAGGCGATGGTGCGCTGTTTGTCCGCCGAACGTCCCCCCCAGTGTCCCCCTTCATTATGGGTGTTTCACTGGCCCGGAATCGAATGTTTGCCCGCCGCCGATGTGGTGGTTGGCGGTGGCGGTTACAACAGCGTGTATGAATGTGTGGCGGTGGGGGTTCCCTTGGTCGCTTTTGCCTTTGCGCGTCAGTACGATCGACAGGGGCGGCGGTTGCTGCGGGCAAATGCGGCAGTACGCTGGGTGGAGGACATCCCGGGGGCGATCGCTGCAGTGGCTCAGTTTCTGCGCGATCCGGGGACGCGGGAACCTCGCTCCTCTGCCTTTGTCAATGGAGCGGTGGAGGCGGTGAATTTGATTGTGGAGGCGATCGCTGATGGGGAATCCAATGCCACGGGGAACCAGTAACAGCCAGTACCCCTGCGCCCACAACTCGCACGGGCAAAAGCACTCCTCACCTTGCTATTTTATCGCGAACCCAGCCGATTTAAGAGTTTAAATTCTGTAAAATCTTAAATCGATGTTCTTGAATCACTGATGACTAAACTGATTATCCAAATTCCCTGTTATAACGAAGAACGCACCCTGGGCGTCACCTTGAGTGAATTGCCCCGCCAGTTGCCCGGAATCGATACTATCGAGTGGCTGATAATTGACGATGGAAGTCGCGATCGCACCGTAGAAGTGGCCAAAGCTTGTGGGGTCGATCGCATCGTCCGCTTGGCTACCAATCAAGGTCTCGCTAAAGCTTTTATGGCGGGATTAGAAGCTTCCCTGAAAGCCGGTGCCGATATTATTGTCAATACCGACGCCGACAATCAATACTGTGCTGAGGATATTCCCAAACTGATTCAACCGATTCTATTAAACCAAGCCGAAATTGTCATCGGCGCGCGACCGATTAAAGATATCGAAGACTTTTCCCCCGCCAAAAAAATCCTGCAGCGAATTGGCAGTTGGGTGGTGCGTCTGGCTAGCAATACGAAAATCCCCGATGCCCCCAGTGGCTTCCGCGCATTTAGTCGCGAAGCCGCTATGCAAATTAATGTATTCAATCAATATACCTATACGTTAGAAACGATTATTCAAGCGGGGCAAAAAGGTATGGCGATTACTTCCGTGCCGATTAGGACTAATGGCTATTTACGACCGTCGCGGTTGGTTAAAAGCATTCCGGTTTATATTCAGCGTTCTATTTTGACGATTTTTCGGATTTTTATGACCTATAAACCCCTGCGGTTTTTTCTGCTTTTAGGCAGCGTTCCGTTTAGTATGGGGTTTGGCTTGGGCTTGCGTTGGTTGTGGTTCTTTTTCTCGGGAACCGATAGAACTCGCATCCCCAGTTTGATTTTAGCGGCGATTTTGATGCTGATGGGATTTCAGTTATGGATTTTGGGTTTGGTGGCTGATTTGATGGCGGTGAATCGTCAGTTACTCGAAGACGTTCAGCTCAGAATGCGGCGGGCGGAATATGACGACAAGTAGCAGGGAATTGAGACTTTAGTTAGGCATTTTAGTTTTGGGTCAGTTGTCATTGGTTATTGGTTGTTGGTCATTTTTCCTTGGTCGGTGGTCTTCGGTCGGTGGTCATTTGTCATTAGTTTTTGGTAAGTTTTAAAAAGTCCTGCCGTTATCGGGGCGGGGCTTTTTTTAAACTTGTATTAATTTGTTGCAACCTTGATTGCGAACCACAGCCTGTATGTATCTGGCATGGCCTGTTCCTACAGTTAATTTGCATAATTAATGCTTGAAAAACGGGCTTCAGTTCTGTGTGGGGGGGGGAGTGTGAGTCTCTGAAACGCTACTAAAAGAGTCAGCCAGAGGCTTGCAGGTGGTTGCGCTGCTTCGAGGGTGGCATATCGTTTTAATGGCTCGGTCTAAAAGCCCATGAGGGAAGGGTTATTTTTTGGCCAGAGATTATTTTAAAAAACACCTGAAGTCGGGTGGTTTAGAAACCAGCCGCAGATGAGACTTCGGGTTGAATACACCAACACTTATGAATTAAACCTTAAAATTGGCTTAATTTTCCAGTAATTCCCGCTAGATTTGGCTCAAATCTACCAAACAGTAGAGGAGTGGGGGAAAAAATATTTCAACAGAGAGAGGGAGGAGCAAGAGAAGGGGTGCTAACCTAGGACTAGAGATGCTACTGGCAACGGCCTATTGAATTGCCAATCAATTGAGAAGGGAAAGGTCAAAGGAAATTGAATTTAACCGTGAATCAAATGCTTCTGGGAATAATGGGAAATCCCGAATCGATGGAGAAGGTGGTGAGTGGCAGCTATGATTGGCGTTTAGTGGCGCTATCGATATTTGTTGCGATCGCCGCTTCCTACACCGCCATCGACCTTGCGGGACAAGTGACGGCGCTGAAGGGACGACGGTATCGGTGGGCCTGGATTGGCGGCGGTGCGGTAACGATGGGAATTGGCATGTGGTCGATGCACTTCGTGGCGATGCTGGCATTTCATTTACCCATCCCCATCAGTTACGACCTGCCGAAGGTGCTGCTGTCCCTATTTTTGACGATTATAACCGCTGGGGTTGCCCTGGTGCTGGTGAGTCGTCCGGTACTCGATAGATGGATGCTGCTGATGGGGGGGGCGATTTTGGGGGTGGCGATGGTGGTGGTGCATTATATGGGAATGGCAGCCATTTGCACGGCGGCGATCGCGCACTATGACCTGAGAACAGTGGGACTGTCGGTGGCGATCGCGATTGGAGCCTCGCAGGTAGCATTTTGGGTAGCGTTTAAACTGCGCTCCCAACGCGCCTGGAATTGGCAGAAACTGGGAAGCGCCCTAGTGATGGGAGGGGGGATCTGTGCCCTGCACTACATGGGCATGAAAGGGGTCAGTTTCAGTGTATCCGCGCCGGTAGAGTCAGGATTGAGGGCCAGCTTAAATCGGGAGGATGTGGCAATTTGGGTAGGGATTGGCACCTCGGTGCTGTTGGGTGTCACCCTTCTCACCTCAGCGGTGAATCAACAGATTCGGGCACAGCAACAAACCCTGGAACAACTGCAAACCTTCATCAGCGAAATGCAGGTGGGGGTTTTGCTGCTGAGTCCGCAGTTTCAGATAAAGCTGAGTAACAAAGCGGTGGAAGAGTTGCTCGGAATCAGCCAAGATCGATTGCAGGGAAAGCACTTGAGCGAGCTAAACTGGCAACTGGTGGACGAAAGCGGTAGGGCGATCGCCCAAAACTGGCGACCCCTCCAACAAGCGATCGCCAGCAAACGCCCGGTGAAAAACTTAGTGGTGGGAATTAAAAAGAAAGCATCTCACACCCGGGATTCCCCAAGAGAAACCGCCGAGACTTTTGCCCCCGAAGATGGGCGATCGCAACGCGGTTGCGAACCTTGCATCCGCTGGTTGATGGTGAATGTGAATCCGATGGTGCAAAACAATGGCGATATCGGACAAATTATCTGTAGCTTCATCGACATTAGCGCGCGCAAGCAAGAGCAAGAAAACCTGGTGCGCGTCACCCAAGCAGTGGAAAGTACCAGCGACGCGATTACCATCACCACACGCCAAGGGGAATCGATTTATCACAATCAGGCATTTAGAAACCTGTATGGCTATAGCGCCGCAGAACTAGAAGCGGCGGGGGGGTTCAACGCGCTGGCGGTGAATTCCCAGACGAGCGATCGCATTTTACAGGCATTGAGCGATCGTAAATCCTGGAGTGGCGAAGTGGAACTGAAAAGCAAAACCGGCGACATCGTTCCCACCCTAGTGCGAATCGATCGCATCGTAGACGGTAGCGGACATTCCATTGGATGGGTGGGAGTTTGTACCGACATCAGCGATCGCGTGCGCGCCGCACAACTGCACGCCCAACTATTCGCCTCGTTGCAAGAACGAGAAGAAAAATTAACAACCATTATCGCCAATATTCCCGGGGTGGTGTATCGCGCCCGCTGGGATGGGAATCGGACGATGGAATTTGTCAGCGATGCGATCGCCGAACTTAGTGGCTTTCCCGCTGCTGACTTTCTGCAACACAAAATTCGCAGTTTTGCCAGTATCATTCATCCCGAAGACCGGGAAAAAGTAGAACGCTCCATTTTAGAGGCGGTTCAACTGAAACAACCCTATAACATAGAATATCGCATTATTCACGCCGATGGCACTCGGCGCTGGATATACGAACAAGGGCGGGGAATTTTCCAGAGTTCCACGCAAAGTCCCAACTCATCCCCATCCAACCTCAGCACAATACCGTCAGCGGACACTTCCGCAATGCAAAAGCCAACGCCGAAGAAATTTCACGCCCCCGGACTCAAATACATCGAAGGGGTTATTTTTGATATAACCGAACGCAAATTAGCCGAAGCCGAACTTTCCAGAACCCAGAAATTTCTCAATTCCGTAATCGAAAACCTGCCCTTGGGTCTGTTTATCAAACAAGCCGGCACCCTAAAATTTGTTGCCTGGAATAAAGCCAGCGAACAACAATTTGGCTATCTCAGAGAGCGGATTTTAGGCAAAACCGACTATGACTTGTTCCCCAAGGAAGAAGCGGACTTTTTCACCCAGGTCGATCGCGAAGTATTAGCCCGGGGACAAATGCAAGATATTGCAGCAGAGAACATTCATACCCCCCATCGCGGGGTGCGAGTATTGCACACGCGCAAAGTGCCGATTTTCGACGAAGATGGGGAAGCGCAGTATGTGTTAGGGATGTCCGAAGACATTACCGAAGGTCAAGCGGCGCAGACAGAATTAGTCAAACAAAACCAGCGATCGCAACTGTTTGCCGAATTAACCATTAAAATTCGTCAATCTTTAGACATCGAAGAAATTCTGCAAACCACCGTGGAAGAAGTCCGCAAAGTGCTAGACACCGATCGGGTACTCATCTTCCAAATCGACGCCGAAGGGAACGGACAAGTGAAGAAAGAAGCCGTGGTGCCCGAATGTTTTTCCATACTGGGACGGGAATTTGACGATCCGTGCTTTCGCGAGCAATTTCAGGAGAAATACCGGCAGGGAAGAATCCGGGCAATTCCCGATATCGAAGCCGAGGATATCCAACCGTGCCATGTGGAACTGCTGCAAAAATGCGGCGTCAAAGCTAACCTTGTTGTTCCCCTACTGCAGCGCGAAAGACTGTGGGGACTGCTCATCGCCCACGAATGCCACCAACCGCGCCACTGGACCGGCTTTGAAATCGAACTGCTACAACAACTAGCCAACCAAGTGAGCATCGCCCTGGCACAAGCAGAACTGCTGCAAGAACAAACGCGCATTTCTCGACAACTGAGCGAGCAAAATATCATCTTAGAAGAGATGAAACAACAAGCCGAAGCCGCCAACCGGGCCAAGAGCGACTTTCTCGCCAGCATGAGTCACGAAATCCGCACCCCGATGAATGGGGTACTGGGAATGGCGGGATTGATGCTGCAAACCTCTCTCAATCCGCAACAGCACCATTACGCGCAAACCATTCGCGCCAGCGCCCAACATTTGCTGACGGTGATTAACGATATCCTGGACTTTTCTAAACTCGAAGCGCGAGAAATGCAGCTCGAAAGCATCCCTTTTGCGGTGGATGAATGTATCGAGTCAGCGATTGACTTAATGGTTGCCCCGGCGCAAGACAAGGGGCTGGAATTGGCGTTATTTGTGAATCCCCAGGTGCCGAAACAACTGCTCGGCGATCCGGCTAGGTTGCGGCAAATCCTGCTCAATTTGGTGAACAACGCCATCAAATTTACCGAAGCGGGGCAAGTGATGGTAGAGGTGCGGTTAGTATCCGACACTCACGATCGCGCCACTGTTCGCTTTGCGGTTATCGATACGGGAATTGGCATTTCGCGTCCCGATCGCGCTAAACTGTTTCAATCGTTTTCTCAGGTGGATAGTTCCACCAATCGCCAGTATGGCGGAACCGGATTGGGATTGGCTATTTGCAAGCAGTTGGTGGAAGCAATGGGCGGCGAAATCGGGGTAGAAAGCGAAGTAGCGCAAGGCTCGACCTTTTGGTTTGAGGTGAATTTCCCGAAACCGCAAACCGAGAGCGATCGCAGCGATCGCTTTTTGCCTCAAGGCTTAGATCTGAGGGCGGTAAAGGTATTGCTCGCCGATGAAAGTGCGACCCATCGTCAGTCGGTGCGCTATCTCGCCCACCGCTGGGGAATGCATATCGATGAAGCAGTAGATACGGACAGTGCTTTGTCGCAATTACGCCACGCAGCAGCCGAAGGAACGCCTTATCAAGTGCTGCTGCTGAGTTTAAACCTAGTAGAAGGGGAGAGCGAGGGCTTCGTGAGAGAGATGGGTTCCGATACTGCTCTGGCATCCACTGCGATTATCCCGATCGCCGCTTTCCCCCAACGCGATCGCGCCCAAAGACTCTTAGCGGCGGGTTGTTCCGGCTATCTGATTAAGCCCGTGAGAGCTTCGCGATTGTTTGACCTGTTACTCACGAGTTTGAGTGCGACACAATCTCTTGGCGATAAGGATAAATCGGGGCCAGATCGCTTACACCAAGAGAGAGCGATCGCCCCGCCTACCCCCTCGAGTTTAAAACTTTTAGTAGCGGAAGACCACGAAATCAACCAACAAGTGATTTTGTCTCAACTCGAAGCCTTGGGATATGAGGCGGATTGTGTGGAAAACGGCATCGCCGCCCTCGATCGCCTCGCCGAAAAAGACTACGATATCGTGTTGATGGACTGTCAGATGCCGGAAAAAGACGGATACGCCGCCACCGAAGCCCTGCGTCAGCGCGAAGGGTCGAATCGTCATACGGTGGTTATCGCTCTCACCGCCCATGCCATGCCCAGCGATCGCGAAAAATGTCTGGCGGCGGGCATGGATGATTATATCAGCAAGCCAGTGGACATCGAACAATTGCGCGCGGCGCTCGAACGCTGGAAACCCAAATACGAGGGAAACATGCCACCGTCAGCGCCGCAGGAGGACGCGCCGAAACCGTCATCTGATGGCGATCGCTCACCCAGTGCGCCGGAGGAGGATGCCCCCCTGAATCTCGAGCGCGTTCACAGCATTTCCCGGGGCAAAGCACAACTGAGAGAGCGATTGCTGCAAGCGTTTGTGAAAAGTACCCAAGCGGATATCGAAGCGATCGCCGAGAGCTTTGCGGCGCAAAATTGGTCTCAGGTGCAGTTAAAAGCCCACCGGATTAAAGGTGCGAGTACCAATATGGGCGCAACCCAACTGGCTGCGATCTCCGCCGACTTGGAACGGCGCGCCAAACAACAAAACGGCGAAGAGATAGACGGCGCGATCGAAACCTTGCAACATCAGCTCGATCGCCTGCGCTTGTTTATCCAAAACCAGTCCTTTGAATCCCCGGAACCCGGTGCGAACAGTTAGTCCCCCAAGACGATGGGCGCGCAATATAGCACCCTCTGGCCGAGGTTAGCGGGAGAATGCCGGGGTGCCCTTTATACTCCAACTTTTCCCGCTTTCGCCGCCCCCCTCACACCACGCTATCAATAAAAAACTGAGCGCGAGTCCAGACTTCTTCGCCAACTTCTTCCATCGCTTCGCCTTCAGTATGGCCGATTTTTTTTAGCCTGTCGATAGAGAAAAGTTGATAAAAATTGACAGGTTTCTCGGCTAAATGTGCTATTTTTTGTCTGCAAAGTTGATAAAAGTTGATAAAAATTGACCCCCGGTTCGCAAGGGTGGGGGTTGCCATTATTCTAGCCAGAGGAAATAAGAAGTCTTACCCAACTCCTGGGAAAGGGAAGGAAAATGGGGAGTTCTGAAAAGGGCGAAATTTGTTAAAATTAGCTTCGGCCAGTGCTGGGTTTACCAATTGCGGAAATCTGGCGCACAATGGAAAGAAATATCCTAGTTCATCTTTTTGGCAACAGCACCCTGAGCTATGCGCGAAACCACCGATTCCATCTTTGCCAGACCTGACCTCGCCGCTTTCAATATTTTGCGATCGCCCCTGTGGGTGTTCGACATCGATCGCCTGCAGATGTGGTGGGCGAACTCAGCCGCCTTGCGGCTATGGGGTGCAAGGGATTTAGAAGACCTCCTAGGGCGAGATTTCAGCGACGTTTCAGACGCGACGCGCACCCGGTTAAGCAGCTATCTGCAGCAGTTTCGCGAGGGAAAAACCGTGGTGGAGAACTGGACCTTTTACCCAGAAGGCAAAGCGGTGAGCGTGCGCTGTGTGGGATCCGGAATTCGGATCGAGGATGGACGCTTGGCGATGTTAGTAGAAGGCGTCACCGACGTGATGGACCGGATCGACGAAGAAACCCTGCGGGCCACCGAAGCCCTGCGCCACACCACAGCGATGATTTCCCTGTACAGCAGCGACGGAGCAGAAATCGTCCTGCAAAATCCAGCGGCGATCGCCTCGCAACCCCCAGAACCCCCCAGCCACTCTCCCAATAATGCCTTGATGCAGCGTTTCGTGGATCCGAGGGTGGGGGAAGTAGGGCGAGAAACCGCCGCCACGGGGAAAGTTTACCGCTGCGACACCCAGGTTCATAGCGATCGCGGGATTCGCTGGCACGCGATCGAACTGCGGCGCACCTTGGACCCCGCCAGTGGCCAACCCCTGCTTCTGCTCCACGAAACCGACATGACTGAAGCAGTGACGGCGCAAGAAGCCCTGCGAGAAAGCGAACGGCGCTATCGCTTGCTGGCGGAATATTCCACTGATATCATCGCCCGCCACCAACCCGATGGCACATTTCTCTATGTATCTCCCGCTGCGCGCCACATGCTGGGCTACGAACCCCAGGATCTCATCGGACATTGTGCCTATGAGTTTTTTCATCCCGAGGATTGCGCGGCGATCCATCAGGTCCACGACACCCTCTTGGAGAAACATCGGCGAAACTGCATCAGCTATCGATTTCGCTGCAAAGACGGGCGGTACTTGTGGCTGGAAACTATCAGTCAGCCGGTTCGGGATCCGAGTACCCAACAGGTGCGCGAAATCATCTCCGTGTCGCGGGAGATTACCGATCGCAAATTAGCCGAAGCGAGACTACAGGAAACTATGAGCTTGCAGCAAGCCATTTTAGATAGTGCGAATTATACTATTATTTCCACCACTGTGGATGGGATAATTTGCACCTTTAATGCAGCCGCCGAGCGATGGTTGGGATATCGGGCAGAAGAAGTGGTGGGGAAAACGACGCCGACAATTATACACGACTCGGCTGAAGTTGTCAAGCGATCGCGGGAATTATCTGCCGAACTCGGGGTGGAAATCGAACCGGGATTTGAGGTATTTGTGGCCAAAGCGCGGCGGGGACAGCTAGACGAACATGAATGGTCGTATATTCGCAAAGATGGGAGTCGCTTTCCGGTGTTGCTCTCCATCACCGCATTGCGCGATCGCCACGGGGAGATTACCGGCTTTCTCGGAATTGGCAGCAACATCAGCGATCGCAAGCAAGCAGAAGCGGAAAACAGCCGCTTGCTGACAGAATTGCAAGAAAGCGAAGAACGGCTCAAGCTGGCTCTGGAAAGCACCGAGGACGGATTGTGGGATTGGAACATGGTCACCGACGAGTGTTATTTCTCACCGCGCTGGTTGGAGATGCTCGGGTATAACGATACGGATTTGCCCCGGCATATTTCCGCCTGGGACCCCCTAGTTCATCCGGAAGACAAACTCACCGTAGAGGCACAACTGCAAGCGCACTTAGAAGGAAAAACCCCGATTTACGAGTTAGAGCATCGCCTGCGGCGGAAATCTGGTGAATTTTGCTGGGTGTTGGGGCGCGGAAAAGTGGTCGATCGCGACGAGAATGGCAAACCCCTGCGGATGGTGGGGACGAATATCGATATTAGCGATCGCAAGCGCACCGAAGCCGCTTTGCGCGAAAGTGAGAAACGCTACCGGGCGATCGTGGAAGACCAAACCGAACTTATCTGTCGCTTTTTGCCCGACGGTAGATTAACCTTTGTGAATGATGCCTACTGTCGCTATTTTGGGAACGGGCGGTCCGCAGCGCTGGCGAAACCCTTTCTCCCGCCAATGCCCGCCGGCGATCGCGAGAACCTAGAAGCCCATTTGCGCCAGATTACCCCGGAAAACCCGGTGATTACCTTGGAACATCGCGTAACGCTCCACCCGAGCCAAGTGCGGTGGCAGCAGTGGACCTACCGAGGCATGTATGACGACGGCGGCGACCTCACCGCATTTCAAGCCGTGGGACGAGATGTGAGCGAGGCAAAAGCCGCGAACGAAGAACTGCGCTACAGCGAAATGGCTTTGCGATCGCTGGTGGAAGTGCAAGCAGCGGTGGATTTGAGCTTTGAAGACCGTCTGGCTCAAATGCTGGCAATGGGATGCGATCGCTTTAATCTGGAAATCGGCATCTTGGGTCGCCTTGATGGCGATTACTATGAAATCGTCGCCGCTCACTTTCCGGAAGATACGATTTTTAAACTGCTCAAAGGCGATGCGTTTAATTTGAGCCAAACCTACGATGGGGAAACCGCACAGAGCGGTACCACCCTTTGTATCCAATCGGCGCGAGAATCCGACCGATGGCGCAACCATCCCGCCTATATCACCCGCGAACAGGAAGCCTATTTCGGCACTCCCGTGCGCGTGGCGGGACAAGTGTATGGGACGCTTAGCTTCTCCAGTCGCACCGCGCGCCCGGAACCGTTTAAAGCGGTGGAATTGCAATTGCTCAGCCTGATGGCACAGTGGATGGGCGGCGAAATCGAACGCGAAAACGCACAACATGCCTTGCAGCAGCAATATCAGCGCAGTTTGCTTTTGGGACAAATTACGGGCGAAATTCGCCAAAGTTTAGACGCACAAGAAATTTTGCAAACCGCCAGTCAGCTACTCGGGCGGGCATTTGGCGTCAATCGCTGCACGATTCTCAGCTACAAACCGGCGGCGGGGGATAATCTTTATCCGGTGGCGGAGTATTTAGAACCGGGATATGAGTCGATGATGCAGCGGGCGATTCCTTATACTGGGAATGCTCACGCCCAGCACGTACTCGAACGAGACCGGGCGATCGCCTCGGACGATATCAGTTACGACCCCCTGCTGCGTCCGATTGCGCCTATCTGCGAGCAACTGAATATCAAGTCCATGTTAGCGGTTCGCACCTCCTATCAGGGAGAAGCCAACGGCGCGATCGGCTTGCATCAGTGCGATCGCATCCGCCGCTGGAGTGAAGCGGAAATCGAATTGCTCGAAGCCGTTGCAGAACAAGTGGGGATTGCTTTGGCACAAGCGGAACTGCTAGAACAGGAAAAAGAAGCGCGATCGCAACTCGCCGCCCAAAATCAAGCCCTGGAACAAGCCCGCGAAGCCGCCGAAGTCGCCAACCGCGCCAAAAGCGATTTTCTCGCCACCATGAGTCACGAAATTCGCACGCCGATGAATGCGGTGATCGGAATGACGGGGTTGCTGCTGGATATGAACCTCGAACCCGAACAGCGCGATTATATCGAAACGATTCGAACCAGTGGCGATGCCCTGCTGACGATTATCAATGATATCCTCGACTTTTCTAAAATCGAGTCGGGCAAACTGGAACTGGAAGAACAGCCCTTTGCATTGCGAACCTGTATCGAAGAATCCCTCGACTTGCTCGCCTCTAAAGCAGCGCAAAAAGGATTAGAGCTGATTTATCAAATCGAACCTCACACCCCCCCGCGCATTATCGGCGATGTCACCCGCCTGCGGCAAATTTTAGTGAATCTGCTGGGAAATGCGATTAAGTTTACCCAGCAGGGGGAAGTGGTGGTGTCTGTGAGTGCCAAACCGATGCAGGATGGGGATTGTCCCCCCTACGAAATCCGCTTTGCGATCGCCGATACCGGGATTGGTATTCCCCCAGAACGTCTCGATCGCTTGTTTAAACCCTTCTCCCAAGTGGATGCTTCCACCACCCGCCAATATGGGGGAACCGGCTTGGGATTGGCCATTTGCAAGCGCCTGAGCGAATTGATGGGCGGGCAAATGTGGGTGGAAAGCGAAGTAGACAAAGGCTCGACCTTTTCTTTTACCGCGATCGCGCGCCCCGTGGCGGGAGAGGAACAAGACTTGCCCCTGCACTTGCGCGATCGCTCCGCTTTGCTTCACAAGCGATTGCTGATTGTAGATGATAATCGCACCAATCGGCAGATTTTAATCAAACAAACTCAATTGTGGGGAATGCAAGCTCAGGCGGTGTCTTCCGGTGCTGAAGCCTTAGAATTGCTCCAGTCGGGTCAGCGCTTTGATTTGGCAATTCTGGACATGCAAATGCCGCACATGGACGGCTTGACCCTCGCCGCCCGCATTCAAAAACAGCCCGCTTTACAGCAGTTACCCCTCATCATGTTTACTTCAATGGGCAAACCCAAAAGCTTGGAAAAAGAAGGCGTTTCGGTCAAGTTTGCGGCATTTATGAATAAGCCGATCAAACAAGTGCAATTATTCGATACCCTGAATAATATTTTAAGCAACAACCGCACCGGCGATCGGGTGAAAGCGCGAGGGATTTCTGCCCCGGTTTCTACGAAAATCGATACCCAACTCGCCGATCGCATTCCCCTGCGGATTTTGTTAGCCGAGGATAATTTGGTCAACCAAAAAGTCGCCACCCGGATATTAGCACGCATGGGGTATCGCGTAGATGTGGCCGGCAATGGTCGCGAAGTGCTAGACGCCTTGACCCGACAGCGCTATGATGCGATCCTGATGGACGTGCAAATGCCGGTGTTAGATGGTTTGGAAACTACGCGCCAGATTTGTGCGAACCATGCCAATGCCCCGGAGAAACCCAAGCCACATATTATCGCAATGACCGCCAATGCAATGGAAGGCGATCGCGAAATCTGCTTAGCCGCCGGAATGGATGACTACATCAGCAAACCCATCCGCATCGAAGAACTCACCCGCGCCTTATCTGCAGTGAAACCCCAAGAAACCTAACCCTATCTCTCCCAACCCCATCGGGTGCGTTACCCCGAACCATCAAATCGCATATCCGAGGTAACGCACCCACCCCATCCCACCATCCCCCCCGTCGGGTGCGTTACCCCCGCCCCCAACCCCTGGAACAACCATCAAATCGCATCTCCAAGGTAAGACCCCCACCCCAGCAAGGAACCTCCCCAAATGCGATCGCCGGACATTCCCCCCAGTATTTCAGTCACACCTGTGAATAATTGTAAATTTTTTTGAGCCTCGCCCTTGCCGAAATCCGCTTTTGTCTATATAACACCTTCCAGAGTCGTCTAAAACAGCACACAGGTCATAGTATGAACAAAGCTGCAGAAATTCAAAGTATCGTCGCCCAGCGTCACCCCCTGGCGAAAAAGCTGGCATATATCGAGTCCAACCTAAAAAATCTGTACAATGGGATATAGAAATTAGAACAAAATCGCCAGCAGCAATTTGCCTACTGGTCAGAAAAACCCGACAAGCAGTCTAACTTCAATCGCCTCAACTTCGCGCCATTTCAGGAGCAAGCCACAGAACTGCTAGAAGCCCTGCGGCGGCTACAAGGCAGATTTGCTCGCCCTACCCTGAATATTGGCGTAATTGGGCGGATGGGTCAGGGAAAAAGCACCCTCCTGCAAAGCTTAACGGGTCTCAATAATGATGTCATTCCCGCACTTCAAGGGAAAGCTTGTACCGCAGCCCGCAGTACCATTTTCCACGAAGTCGGCGGCTCAACCACAGCAGAAATTGAATTTCATTCAAAAGCCTCTTTTTTAAAGGAAGTAATTCTTCCCTACTACGACAAACTGGGCTTAGACCCGAAACCGACATCCTTCAAAGAGTTTGCCCATTCGGAAATTCCTCGCTTATCTTCGCCTCACCAAACTGACGTTAATATCTATAACAATCTCAGATATTATCATGCCAATGTAGCACGGTATCGCGACTGGCTCGAACGCGGAGTTTACACCATTCACGACCCGTCACAAGTGGCCAATTACGTGTCGCAAAAGTATGATGCCCAAACCTATCGAGTGATAAATTACGAGTGTTTGGCGGTCAAGCACGTTAAAATTCGATGCCCGTTTCCCAGCGATGAAATCGGCGATATCGTCTTAGTGGATGTTCCCGGATTGGGGGATTTCCGCCTGGGAGATGAAGCGATCGCGATCGAAGCCCTGGCGCAAGAGGTGGATTTTATTTTATTCATCCGCAAGCCCTCCAAGGATCGCGCTAGTCTCGAACAAAATGATACCCAGTTATATGACCTGGCTAACCAAGCTTTAAACGATTTACCCTCTCGCTCTCTATTTGTCCTCAACGTAGACCGGAATCGGGAAAACGAGATAACTTGCCAGTCTCAGAAAACAGATATCGAGTCAGGAACGGTAAAAATGCCCGTGTTAGACTGCACGATCGCCGACTGCTCCTCTCCGGAAGAAGCCAATAGCAAAGTGCTGCAGGTGGTACTGGATAATCTGCGATCGAATATCACCGAATTAGATAAAAATTATGCCTGGAATAAACTGCAAGACCTACAAAGGGCGATCGCCGATCTGAAAAACCAGTTAGCCTCCGCTCGAGATGTCTTACCCGATATCGACAAATACGAACTCGAAAAAAAATACAATAAATGGATTACTCAAAAATTTTGGGTCACTCTGACAAAGGAGCTAGAAAAACTACTAGAGCAATTAGATTCAACTCGCGATACAGAGGATGAAAATCTAAAATTGCAAATTGAAAGCGTCATTCAGGAATGTGACAAAAACCCGCCGCTACCCACTGAGGAAGATATCGAAGGGAAGAACTACGAAATTGGCTCCTACCTCAGTGCTTACAACGAGTATTTGGGGGAAGTCCGCACCGGGCTATCGCAGAAATTTCTCGATATCGATAAAGGACTCAAAAAATCCATTACAGACACCAAAGAAAAGGTGGTCAAAGTTTTAGTGGAAAAATGTTCGTTAGGCGGACTCAGCGCAGCGCGGGACTCAGAAGAGTTTCTGACAGAAGAGTTTCTGACAGAAGTTGCCAGCCAAATTACCCCGGAGTATCCCGAAGTCAAAACAGGATTACCCGGGAGAATATGGAATCAATAGACCAGAAAAACAAGAATAAGTCAAAAATTTTCTTCGAGAATCGGCGGCGATTGTCATTCCCATTGATGCAGCGGCGCTGATGGAACAAGGTGGCATTTACCATGAAACCTTCAATCAGCCCACTCAGTTAACGGATTGGTTTAAAGAGGTTTTTCAAGACTGGGAAACGCCGCGATTAGTGATTTTTGCTCCGGTCAAATGCGAAAAGTATATCAAAGAACAACGCAAGGACGAGTTATTCGATGGCGTCGAATGTGGATATAAAAAGCTCCTGAAAAAGTTGAGCAGCGATGATTTGCTCGGAAAAGTTGCGGTAGCGATCGCCCCAGTGGAAACTGTGGGGAATGTATTTTTTTCCCGCCTTGAAGAAACCGAACAAAAGGAGACGAGATGGTATTACCGAAAGTACGATGCGAATGACCGCTATGAGCCGAAAAATAGCGAACAACCGCTCAAATATATTTTAAAATTTATTTGCGAGGTGTATTTGAGCAAAAAACCTCCTCTGTTCTCTAGAGCGTTCGACTCTTTGTTTGGTGGCAGGACTTCTTTAAATAATGCTGTTCGGAAGTTTGCTGACCCCGATTTAAAGGTCACAAAAATCGTTCAAGGTAAAGAGTTGTTAAATATTGAAACGTAGGAGTAGTGATGGAGATTTATGTTAGCAGTCGGGGAGTTTCCCAGGGATACTGTTGGGTAGATGCGAAAAATCAGCAGCCTCAGCCAGAAATTCCAGGTTTAGATGATGACATTTTCAAGTTCGTGGATAGTGATTCATTTTCTTTGGTGATTTATCGCGATCGCCAAGAGAACCTGTATTTGGTGGTCACGGGTTTAAAATCCAGCGATCGCAGCGATAACCGCACCCGCACGATTCGCAACTCCATTTTGTGGAAAGGTGACAACTCTGAGGAAGCCAAAATTCGCGCGATCGCCGTACAAGCGTTGGATGGAGAACTGACCGCAAAAGTCGATAACGCAATCCGTCCCGATAATAATTACCGAGGATTTAAGGTCGATTTCCCTCAAATAGAAAAATTGGCGGCTAGCTCAACGCTCAACACTCGCCAAGCTGTGGATACCACTTGTAAATTTGGAAACTTATCCAGTTTACAAACCGAACTGCGTGAAGAACTAACAAACTATCAATTACCCGACAAATTACCCAACAACAATCAATTACCCAATTATCGCATTTTAGCCCTAGTCTGTGGCACGACTCCTAAAACAACCTTTGAAGAATATGCCATTTGGCGAGGCTTGTCAGACCAGCTAAACAATGAAAAATGGGAACAAATTTCATCGCCAAATATACCAAAGTTAGCACAAATTCCACAAAAAATCGTGACACAAATCAGAAATCTAAGCAGACTAAATAAGCTATCAGTAGGGGGTTTGTTGATTGTTTCTATAGTATTAAATTGCTTTTTGGGCTATCAAGTGTACCTCGAAAACAATATAAAATATAAACAGACGAAAATCGAGGAATTAAAGCAGGAAATTGAAGAATTGAAGGAGAGCAAAAATGAATTGAAAAAAGAGTACCAAGAGTATAAAAATTAAATAACAGAAATGGAACAATACAGGAAAGAACTGTATGGAATAATTGACGGATTACAAGAAAAAATCGACGGATACCAAAAAACGTATTACCAATTTCAAAAAGATTCTGAGCAATTATACGAAAATCCTCAAAAGTTACGCGATCGCTATCCTTCGATTGGTGGATAGTCCATAACTGAGAAAGAACCGGGGGACGACAAGTTTCCCGGTACTTTCTCACAGGGATATCGCCACCGGATTTCAAAATTTTGTGGTAAAATAACACCCAACTTGCATGGAGGGGAGAGCAACGATGTCAGAAACGCCTCGGGTATTAGACGACGACGAGCTGCATAATTGGCAATTAAACATCGCCGAAGCCAATCGAAATAACATTTTTTGCCACTGTCGTCAATGCGGTTACGAATGGGTGGATTCGGTGGAAGAGGTTTCCTGCGATCGCTGTGGGAGCAACAATATCGAGCAGATTGCTTGTTGGCAATTTCCCGATGGGTAAGCGCGAATTAAAGCCGGCGATTGAAATCGCACCTGAGCAAATAAAGTCCGCCAACGCGGACTAATTTTTTACCTCTATTCCGGGGGAGACGAGATAAACGGCTAGCCACCTTCCAAATGGCGCGATCGCAGTTCCCTTTCCCTTCAATTCCTCACCCTTGTTTCAGCAGCAAGTTCCGGGCAATCTGTTCCCATTCGTGGGGTAACGAGTCGGTGACTGCTGGTTGTCCGCTGCGTCTGTACCAGTATCGCGCATTGCTGTAGTCTCCTTCTTTGCGATGCAGATAGGCATGAACCCAGGCGCTATCCGCGTCGCTGGCATTTTGCACGATATCATGTGCCCGGTCCCACTGTCCTTTTTTGTCATACCACAGCGATCGCATCGCCGCAGGCATGTCAGGGGGGCAAGTATCCTGACTTTCAATCAGTTGCGTGAATTCATCCAAAGTTCTCATCTGAATTCCTCCTTTATTCTGTTGCTTCTTTTACTGTAGCACTCGCACAATTGCCGCACAAGTCCACCCTCGGGAACGACAACCCAGCCACCAGCGCATCAGTTCCCCGCCACCGCCAAAAAATCTGTCCTTCGATAGAAGTGAAACCCCCGGAGAGTTTGTTAAATTTTAATCAATATCCCCCGATTCCTTTTCCGGTGCTTGGATTCCACCCAAAAAACCGTTAAAAAAAAACTGTAGCTAAAGAGAGATTAATTATGGCTAAAAACGAACAAGAAGACCTCAGAAAACAAGCCGCAGAAGAAGGCAATGTAGAAGATTTGCCCCAAACCGTTACCGAATCATTTGGAACTGGCGTAGAGGGGCAGCCCGGTTATAATATTGGCGGTCGCAGCATGGAAAATAAGATGCAGCAATACAACGCCACCGGACCGGAACTCAGCGGCGGCGATGTAGATGCGGCGTGGTCTGAGGCAGAAAATACCGGGGAAGAAGTGGTGGGCGGAACCGCACCCACACCGGATAAAAATGTAGTAGACGAACTCGGCGCGGCGGTGGGATTGGAAAGAGACGATCGCCAACCCATCCAGACAGAAGATCGGATGGAACAACGGGATAGCGATCGCTGGGAATTAGATCCGCAATCCGACCCCAATTATCAAGAACATCGCCCCTAGAACAATAGCGGCGAATGGGGGGATTTTAAAGAAGATTCCGGTTATGCAAACCGGGTGCAAATCATAGAGAGGGAGTGCCTCCCCGCAGTGGCACTCCCATGTGAATGACTCGAATCATCTTAGTTTTTTGTGCGGACATCTTCTTGAAACCAACCGATAAAGAAGCGATCGAGTAAATCCGTAGTCTCCGGGCCGGCTTTATAGAGATTGGGTTCCGACATTTCCGACAGTTTCAGATAAGGGTTGCGCGCCTCAATTTTCAAAGTTCCCATACTGGCTCTCGGTGGGCAGTCACTTTCTAGAATTGAAGTGTTGGCGAAGGTAATTGCTTGAACTACCACCACCTCAACCGCATCGGGGTAATCGCTGGGTTGTCGGATATTGTCCGGCATATTGTTGGCATTAAATGCTTTTAGCCACGCTTCTGAGCTGAGCATTACGATCGCCGGAAAGGTATTTTTGCCATATTTTTTGTAAAACTTCGTGCCAGCTTCTTCCAACACCTGACGGCGTTTAGTAGAGCGATGGAAATTTTCGTCTACATCGAGACTAATCAGGTGGAGTTTTTGTCGAGAGTCCAAGACTTTGAGGATGGGTGGAAATGCAGTGGGTTTACAATCGGCACAATAATTTTTGATAAAGTCTAGTTCGACTTTAACAAATTCCATCAGTTGTTTGTCAGTGAGGACAAAATCGTTTATGCTTTGCGACATAGCAATCCTCCGGAAGCGAGTGCTTCCCCTCCAATCGCAGTAGGGATTAGTTTACGGTTTTATTGTAGCGCTGTGGTTGTTGTCAACTGGGGTGGGGAGGGAGTCGGGGAGTCATCGGGAGAGCGATCGCTCCTCAGGGGCGATCGCCGCCAAAGCGCGATCGCGCCGATGCAGGGTAGTGGGTGACGAAGGTAGCGGGAAAAACACCCCGGAATATTTTGCTGTAGGCTTGACAAAAAATCGGTTTTGTGGCAGGAGAACACAAGAGAGGTAAAATCGTGGCGGGGGGAGGGAGAGGCGGTGGGGGTAAAACAAAAAGGACTCGCCGCTTCATCGCGGGAATCTTAACATTTTTTTAAAATTTGGAAAAGTTAAAATTTTCTGACAAACAATCGCCGTTTTTCTGTTCTGTGATAAAAGAAGAACATCCCGCCGCTGGGTTTTGGGAATGGAGGTTCCAGAGTCAGAACCCTGCCGATCCAGCCGCAAAAGGGTTTGGGGAGGTCAGTGGCGCGGCGATCGCCCGAGGGTTTGGTGGCTCATTTGTCAGGAAAACAATATAAATTACCTAAATTTAGATTAAACTAGCGCCAACAACAGCAGTGGAGACGATAAAATCCTCAAATTAAGAAACCCCACCCTCAAGACCAGAATCAAACCGGAGAACAGCTTGACAAAGGAGGGAAATTGCATTTAAAATCATCCAACAGATTGGCAAGCCTGTAGACTTATCCAGCGCAGTCGTTAGAGCTGCGATCGGGAATTTATAGCCGTTGTAAATCATCAAGAAAAGGGAAAGCAATGGAAAAGCGTGGAGTAAGCAAACCTCATGCAAAAATGGAGCGTTTTAGGTGGAGGGAGGAAATCGATTTGAGGGAGAATTCTGGCTAAAACTTGATGTAAAAACAGCCAGGGTTTCGCCGGAGAAAGGGGTGCCGCCCACGGACACCAAAAAAGCCCGGGCGAGGCAGGGTTGAGAGTCCGACAGAAGAGGGAAAGAGAAGGGAGAGAAAGGGAAGCGAGCGGCTTTCAACCGAGAGAATCAGCCATCAGGCAGCAAGGCAAAAAAACTGTTGTCGGTCAATTCAATCCCAAACTAAAGAAAAAGCAGGGGAAGCGATCGCACTTAAAAACTGCAGGGGAACACCCACACAAAGCGTCGAGGGAGTTTCCATACCGAATGGATAGTTAGTTTAAGCGAACAGGAGAAACGATGAAAATAGCGGTAGCCAAAGAAACAGAAGTAGGAGAGCGTCGCGTGGCGTTAATCCCGGATATCGTGGCGCGGTTAGTCAAACAGGGACTAGAAATTTGGGTAGAGGCGGGAGCGGGAGAGGCAGCATTTTTTCCCGACGAAGCCTACGAAGCGGCGGGTGCCACCGTCATGGGCGACAGCGAGAAACTGTGGGCCGAAGCCGATATTGTAGTCAAAGTTGCGCCTCCGAAAGACAACGAAATCGACAAACTGCGCCAAGGCAGCATAGCGATCGGATTTCTCAATCCCTTAAGCAATCCCCAATTAATCGAGCGACTGGCGCAGCGCGGCGTCACCGCCTTGAGCATGGAGACGATCCCGCGCACCACCAAAGCGCAAAGCATGGATGCCCTCTCCTCCCAAGCAGCGGTTGCCGGATATAAAGCCGCACTACTCGCGGCAACCAATGCGCCGAAATTCTTTCCCATGTTAACCACCGCCGCCGGCACCATACGGCCCGCGAAAGTGTTTATCATGGGAGCCGGGGTTGCCGGATTGCAAGCGATCGCCACCGCCCGTCGTTTAGGAGCCGTAGTGGAAGCCTTTGACATTCGTCCGGCGGTGAAAGAAGAAGTAGAAAGCCTCGGGGCCAAATTCGTAGAAATCAAACTCGACGAAGACACCGTAGCCGAGGGAGGGTATGCCAAAGAACTCTCCGAAGAATCGAAAAAGCGGACCCAAGAATTAGTCGCCGATACCGTTGCCGGCGCAGACGTGGTGATTACCACCGCCCAAGTTCCCGGCAAAACAGCGCCTACCCTAATCACCGAAGAAATGTTCGCGCGGATGAAACCGGGATCGGTGATTGTAGACTTAGCCGCCGAACAAGGGGGGAACTGCGTTTACACCGAAGGCGGAAAAGACATCGTGCGAGACGGAATCACGATTGTCGGGCCGATTAACCTGCCCTCATCCATGCCGGTTCACGCTTCCCAAATGTATGCAAAAAACATTGCCACCTTAGTGCAGTATATCGTCAAAGATGGGGAAGTGAAGATAGATTTTGAAGATGAAATCATCGCCGGATCCTGCATCGCCCACGAGGGTGAAATCAAGAACGAGCGGGTGCGCCAAGCCCTAGAAACCGTCAGTGGCAGCGTGTGACAACCGGGGGACGCGAGCGCCGAGGGGCGATCGTGAGGGAACGCCCCTGCGAGCCGACCCTCGGCGTGCCGCGCGCCCCAGCAGTAGCGACCAAATCCAGGAGACAGTAGAATTATGTCCGATGTATTAATTTCTTCGCTGTTCGTATTTGTGCTAGCAGCCTTTGCCGGATTTGAAGTAATTACCAAAGTACCGCCCACCCTGCATACACCGTTAATGTCAGGGGCGAATGCGATTTCTGGAATCGCAATTTTGGGGGCACTAATCGTAGCCGGCGAGCGAGATTGGAACGTAACGGTAATTTTAGGATTGCTAGCGGTAATCTTTGCCACCATTAACGTTGTGGGAGGTTTCCTAGTGACCGATCGCATGTTGCAAATGTTCAAGAAAAAAGAGGTGAACCCATGAGCGAATTTCTGCCTACTGGAATCCAGCTCAGCTATATCGTTGCGGCATCATTATTTTTCCTGGGGTTGAAAAAGCTAAGTTCCCCATCCACCGCCCGCAACGGCAATTTACTCGCTGCGATCGCGATGTTGGTAGCGATCGTCGCCACCTTGCTCGATGCCCAAGTGCTGAACTACCCGATGATTTTGCTTGGCATCGCGATCGGTTCTGCGATCGGCGCGATCGCCGCCCAGAAAGTCGAAATGACCGCCATGCCGCAAATGGTCGGTTTATTCAACGGCTTTGGCGGTGCCGCCTCCGCCCTGATTGCCGTAGGAGAATTTTGGCGCTACTATTCCAGCTTCGAGAATCCCCCCCTAGACACCACCATCACCGCATTGCTGGGCGTCTTAATTGGCGGTATCACCTTCACCGGATCTCTCGTCGCCTTTGCCAAACTGCAAGGCATTATGACCGGAAGACCCATCACCTTCCCCTTGCAGCAACCCTTTAACGCCCTGCTGCTGGGCGGATTTCTCGCCGGCAGCCTTTATCTGTGCCTCAATCCCCTGAACACCCCCGTCTTCCTCGGCGTTGTGGGGATTTCTCTGATACTCGGCTTCATGTTCGTCATCCCCATCGGCGGAGGCGACATGCCGGTGGTGATTTCCCTGTTAAACTCCTTTTCCGGGCTAGCCGCATCCGCTGCCGGCTTCGTGGTGATGAACAACATGCTGATCGTTGCCGGTGCCTTGGTGGGTGCCTCCGGAATCATCCTCACCGTCATCATGTGCAAAGCGATGAACCGATCGCTCACCAACGTCCTCTTTGCCGCCTTCGGAACCGGTGAAGGCGGTGGTGCCACTGGCGCAGGCGGTGACGCCGGCGAGAAAGTGGTGCGCTCCATCGATCCGGAAGAAAGTGCGATGATGCTCGGTTACGCCCGCTCCATCGTCATCGTTCCCGGATATGGCATGGCTGTGGCCCAAGCACAGCACGCCGTGCGCGAATTGGCCGACCAACTCGAACGCCTCGGCGTGGAAGTGAAATACGCCATCCACCCGGTTGCCGGTCGGATGCCCGGACATATGAACGTGCTATTGGCAGAAGCCAATGTGCCTTACGAACTGTTGTGCGATATGGACGACATCAATCCGGAATTCGATCGCACTGACGTGGCATTGGTCATCGGGGCTAACGATGTGGTCAACCCCGCCGCCCGCGACAATTCCGCCAGTCCCATTTACGGCATGCCGATTCTCGAAGTAGACAAAGCCGGTCACACTATCGTCATCAAGCGCAGTCTCAATACCGGTTTCGCCGGCATTGACAACGACCTATTTTACAAAGACAAAACCATGATGCTGTTTGGCAGTGCAAAAGATATTGTCACCAAGCTCGTGGGTGAAGTGAAGCAGTTGTAACACAAGATTCCCTTCCCTTCGCTACAGATTCTATTCTGTTTCTCTCCCCCCCCCCCAACTCACAGCCGCCCAGTGGTACTCGTTCCTCGGTTCCGACAACGAGGCATCACAGGCTCCGCCTCCCGCTCCAGAAGCGTTTTCGCCTGGGGCGGGTTTTTTTACGCCGGGGCACCATTTGAGCCTGATGAAGGGCAACTCTATCCCCAGTCAGAGCAGCTCACCGCCGAAACTCCCTCTTTCGATAGTCGCGATCGCCTGAAAAATTTTTTACCCTTAAAACAAGCCGGGTGTATGGAATTCTATCGAATTCCCATGTTCCCATTTTAATTAAATTTAGGAGAAAATTACGGTTATGAAAGTTAAAAGCAATTGGAGAAATTCTCTACTATTAACCTCGATTATTTCTTTAGCGGCAAGCGGGTTAGGCGGTGCGGTTCTCCCCCAACAGGCGAAAAGCCAAAACATCCAACCCGCGATCGCACAGGCGAAGGAATTTCGCGTCGCACAAGTCTCCAATGCTTGTCGGGAAGTCTCGAAACCCGGGGGGATTACCGTGCTCATCGATCCGCGTCCCGATAGTGCGGTGGTGGGAGAAATCCCCAATAACGAGCAAGTGGCCATTGATGGTCCTGGCGCAGGGGGTTGGGTGTCGATTTCCGCGCCTTATCAAGGGTACGTGCGCGCCAACGATTTAGCCTATTGCCCCGAGAGTGCATCTCCCCCCATCAACGACTGTCGCGAAGTGCTTGGAGAGGGTGCCACCGTTTGGCAAACCCCCTCGTTCGAGAGTGGAGTCGTGGGAAATCTCGACTTTCGCGAACAGGTAGCGATCGAGAATCGCGGTCAAAATGGTTGGGTGCCGATTTACGCCCCCTTTGAGGGCTACATTCAGGCGAATAATCTGGGATATTGTGAAAGTACATTATGAGAAACTGATGCCAGGGCGGTGAGAGGAGGCGATCGCGCCAGATAGGAAACGTCATGCTGGATGCTTTCCCTTTGCCCCTCAATCGAGCTAACAAACATGCTAACCCAAACCACCGCCCTGGTGGGAAAGAAAATTATCCTCCCAGAACCTTTCGAGTCAGGTCCAAAATTGGCGAAAACACAGCTGCTTCTTCCGGCGTTAAATACCCTTTAACCACATCTTGCATGACGCTATAAGTCAGTGCCGAATGGCGCTGAACTTGCAACGCATGTAAAATGCTTTTAAACCAGAGTAAAAAATCGTTTTGCAGGCGATCGAGGTCATTACTCAATAACGCAGCAGAAGAGTGGCGCAGCACCCGAATCAAGTCCAGACGCCATTTTGCCGTCAAATCCTCAGAACCGCGATTGAAGATATCCGGGTCGCGGGATTGGAGTTTTTCTTGTACTTGGCGAACGATGTCTTTTTCCGCTGCTTGAATTTTTTGATAAGCACTCAAGCGCAGTGGGAACGTTTTAAAGTAATCTTTCAGGAATTGCAATTCTGCCGCTGTGGCATAGCGACCATCAGCAGAGGCACGCAGACGTCCGAATTGGGTTAACATGGAAAATCCGGTGTGGTCGATGAAACAACAACAAACAGGTAGAAGAAACACAAGTCAGCGATCGCGACTGCTTTGCCGGCGAAATTTACGCTTGACGAGTGCGAGATAAATATTCGCCCACTTGGAAGCGGATATCCTTCAATTCGCTCAACACCGAACGAGTAATCAGCTTACCCGGTTCCACCACCACATCACCAGTGATCGGGTGCAACAACGCTTGTTCCGTGCGGCGACCGATGAGCGCTTCTACATCTTCGAGGGCGTCAATATACATACCAGAAGGCACTTCCACCACCACCCCTTCGCCCAAAACCCGCGACTGACAAGCCAGCCGAGAATTAGCCTGGGCGGTGGTAATCACCTCCAGGGTACGCTGTTCGCGGCGTGCCATTGTAGAGAGACTCTCCATGCCCTGTTTGATATAGACGTGGCAGGTGGCGCACAGACCCCGACCGCCACATTCTTTCAGCACATGTAGATCTTCTGACAATAACGCAGACAGGAGGTTGGCATTGGTTTGCACTTCTGTATTTTGGGAAATTGGCTCTAACCTGACAATTTTGACCATTTTTCACTTCTTGTTGGTAGTTGCGTGGTTGACACTAAGCGCGCGAGGGTTGCGGGCAATTAACCCTTGACAAAAAACGACTTCTGTGCATCAAAGAGGCCACAGAAATCCGAACGGGATGCACCCTGAGGGCAAAGGACGATTTATGAATAATTGTTACATTTCTCAGCACAAAACGACTGCCCCGGCATAGCAAAAATGCGCCGCAATTTAGCCCAGAGGCGAACTAGCATAGAAAATAGGCAAGAGAAAACCCAACCCTCGATTCGGACAAACTCGGGCAAAGGATGAACCATGAACCCCACCCACCTCAGTAGCGATCGCGCCTCATTGCACCCCCTGAAACCACAACTTTCCAAATACCGCATACTCCAATTAGTGGGACAAGGGCAATTTGGCAAAGTCTTTTGTGCAACAGAACGCAAAACCGAGCAATTGGTGGCCCTCAAAGAACTCACCCACCAACGGCTTACCACCCATAAATTTTTGCAAGAACTCTGGTCCTTGCTGACCCTGCAGCATCCCAATATTGTCACCTGTCGCGCCTTAGAACAAACCCCCACCGCCCGCTATTTCGTCATGGACTACTGCGAAGGCAGCACCCTGCGCGAACTGCTCGAACGGCAAAACTCCCTAACCCTAGCCGAAGGCTTGCACCTGATGCGCTGCATTCTCGCCGGATTAGACTGCGCCCACCGACAAAGCATCGTTCACTGCGATCTCAAACCAGAAAACATCCTCCTGACCCTGAAAAACGGCGAATGGTTTGCCCGACTCTCCGATTTTGGCATTGCCCGCCGCTTTTCGCAATTTCAGTCCCAGCGCCCTCGGTCCGACGCGATGGAAGCCATTGGCGCGATCGCCTACACCGCCCCCGAAGGATTTTACGGTCTGTACTCCCCCAGTGCCGATTTGTACTCGATGGGGATTTTGCTCTTTGAAATCCTGCTGGGCGATCGCCCCTTTTCCGGCAACCCCACCCAACTCATGTGGGCACACTTAAACCAACGATTGTCCCTACCGCCCTGGATGCCCGCCGCCTTGCGCCACATCATCGCCAAAGCCCTAGAAAAACTGCCCGCCCGTCGCTACAAAACCGCCACCACAATGGCACAAGCCATTGCCCAAGCGCTGCAAGACCCGCAAGTCCAATCCCTATCCACTCGCCTGTTGCCCTTGGGAGAGCATCCCCCCACAGCAGAGGCCCCCACTCTAACCCTGACCCCGACTCAGACAAGCCGCATCGAATCCTCGCCCACCAAAGACTTCGCCTTAACCGCCACCGCCGAAGTCCTCTACACCGCCAGCGATCGACACCTGCAAATACAACCCGCCGACAACCCCCAGACGAAACAACTGAATTTCCCCGAAGCGATCGCCGCGATTCTCCCCGGAGCAAAAAACTGCACCATTGCCACCCAACACCACATTTACGCCATTTCTCCCGAAGCGGACCAGTGCCAACCCCTGCTGACCCTAAACCCCCCCTTCCACGCCGCGATCGACCCGCAAAACCGCTGGTTAGCCGTTGCCCGTCCCCGTCACTTAGCATTCTATTCCCTCACCCACCAAGCGCCCCTCAAACCCGATGCCCCGACTCACGCCTGTGCCCTACCCGCCCCCCGCTTACCGCAAATCCTCTTTCTCGACCCGCGCCATCTGCTCGCCATCTGGACCGATCCGCATCCGAAAAAACAGCGCACCCTGTTGCAAGTGTATGCCCGCCGGGGAATGCGAGTCGCTTCCGTGCAATTGCAACTGAAACTCGATCGCCTGATGCTTGCAGGGCAACCCTATACCCTCTTCGGCATCGCCCATCATCCCTTACCCGCCGCTTGGCGCATCCAACTGTTCCCCCTGCAAGTGACCCGGATTCCCTTATCCACCCCGCCCGCCTGTTGGTCCGCCGTCCCCGGAGGAATTATCCTCGCCCATGCGGGTGAAATTCTCTGCTTAGATGAAGAAGGAAATCCCCTGGGAAGCTGGCAGGGGGTACCAGAACCCGTGGCATTAGCGGCGGGTTTCCAGGGAGGAACCCTCACCCCGGGAGACTCCATGAAACTGGCGATCGCGACCCGAACCGATGCCGGTGGTGCAGCACTACACTACTTTGAGGTCAACGTCAAAAAAAATCCATGAGCGAACAGCAACACCCGCAGGTTTCCCCACCCTCCTTAGAGCTGCCGCATGTGGCGCAGACGATCCTCAAATGGAACCCGCCAACTATTGCGCCACCGGAAAGGTTCCCTGCAAAACCCCCATCGGTGCCCCAACTCGCCACCGAAGCGATGCAGCGGTTGATGGCGGCGATCGCCCAGGTGCGATCGCGTCCCGGCGGCGCGTCGGTAGACTCTGACCCCACTCCGGAAACCCTCACCCCCTACGTTTTAGAAGAAGCCGCCGATCTGTGGGACGCTTTGACCTGCGCCGAACCACTGGGAAACCCGGAATCGGCACCCCCGCAAGCAACACCGCCCCCTCGGTCTACCACCTACGCCTCAGAAACCGGGTTGATTTTCGTCGAAGAGTTGATTCCCCAACTGTTGTGGTCCGTGGTTCGCAGTTCCTCCGATCTGATGCGGGCGATCGCCGGGGTGCCCGGGCGCAGGATTCAGTCCGGGACACAAACCCCAGGCATGGTGCGACTGGTGGCCGGTTTGGACGCTTCTGGGGCGGATTGGTCTTGGTTTTTTGACCTCGCCAGCGATCGCCCCGTGCAACGACAAGCGGCGATCGCTACCCTGCAAGGCAGAGACATTCAGATTCAATCCGATGCGGTTCCTCTGTGTCACCAAGCAACCCCCAAGGATCGCTTAATTGCCACGGTGCAACGCCACCTGCAAAATGCCGCCCCAGAACTGGCGCATTTCCTGGAACCCTCCGCGATCGCGTTACTGCAACCGGGCACCCCCTGGCAAACCGCAAGGGTGCAACTGACGTTGGATTTTGAATTTTTCCCCGATGCGGAGGGGGACCTCACTGCCGCATCTGTGGAACCACCGCCCCCGATGTCGGTGGAACGGGATGGACCCCCCGCGCCGCGCCATACCAACATTCGGATTCCCTTGGCTCAAGTGACCGGGGAATTGACCCACCATGCGATCGCTGAGGCGGTGATGAGTCTGTTATCCCGGAAGGAGAAATGGAACCGGGAAAGTCCCGCTTGCACGCCGGATTTTCACGCGGGTCTGACCCGATTGGTGGCTTCGGCATGTGGACTGTTGCAGGAACAGAAGTCCCGATTGGCGTCGGTGGATGAGCTGGGGGCAAAGGACATGTCCCTGGATGAGTTGCTGCACCGCCTGTTATGGCAGATGGTTCGAGGGTCTTATTCGGTGATGCAGTTGGTGGTGGGGGTGGAAGCTTCTGTGCTGCGATCGCAAAGCTACTGGGAACGGGGGATATTGCGACTGGTGGGGATTTTGCAGGTGACTACCCCGGCGTTGAGTTGGCAGATGGATGTGGCCACCGGTGAGGCGGAATCCACATGCGCCTTGCCTGGGGATGCGATCGTGTATGCCCCGCAGTGGCAGGGGGGTGGAGAACCGACGATTGGGGAAAATTTGTTGCAGGGGTTAATCGAACAAATTCAAGCGCTGCCGCCTGCACAGGAGCTTAGCCCTACGGCGTCGCCGCTGAAGCGATTGGATGCGCGGTTGTTATCGTTGAAGGAGATTCCGGTGGAACTGTGCCACTCTGATTCGAGTTGGTACGGTGCATGCGCTCGGTTAAGCTTCCATTTGGAGTTTATTTCCCACCCGAATTTCCCGAGGTCAGAGGATTAGATGCAAGTTTTTGGTGAATATGACTGTCTACACTTACGCTTTTACGCTAAAGGGCAAGGCTTCTGAGTTGGAGTTACCCGAAGGAATTTTTAAAACGGTGCAACTGATTTCCCGGGATCGGGTGGCGGCGGTGGTGGAACCGGATGTGGATGTGGAGGCATTGCACTCCAATGACGATCGCCTGCTGCAGGCAGTGTTAGACCACGATCGCGCGATTTGCCAGTTGTTTCGGCAAACTGTAGTCCTGCCTTTACGGTTTGGCACGGTGTTTGATTCGATTGCTGGGTTAGAAGGTCATTTGGTTCGCCAGGAGGAGGCGTATTTCTCTACCCTGCAGCGGTTGGCGGGCAAAGGAGAATATGCGTTAAAATTTACCCCGTTAGCGGCACCAACTCCCGATATGCCCGCACAGACTAAAGGGAAAGCCTATTTATTGGCAAAAAAGCGGCGCTATCAAAGTTTGCAAAATTTTCGCGAGTCCCAAGCGGCACAGTGGGCCAATATTCGCTCCGTAATTACCCAGAATTATCCAGAGGCGATCGCTGCTGAACCTCGGGAAAATACGCAACGCATGTATTTGCTGGCTTCTGTGCAGGAAGAATCTTTACTCCATCAGCGTTTTCGCGATTGGCAGTCTGCCTGTCCGAGTTGGGAATTGCACCTGGAAGGGGCGCTTCCTCCTTATCATTTTCTCTAGAATTCTCAAGTCCTTGGCGGGTTTCCCGACTCCCCCGGGATATGGGTTGATAAAAATTCATAAAAATTATTGAAAATTAATCAATTGCCGGAAACCTGGGGGAAATATTAAAAATTCCATACAAAGCTTGCAAGAATGCAGCCGGCTATATCAAAATCATATTAGAACGAACAAACACAGAAGACGAAGAATAGGGGGATGCAATGCAGGCGATTAATTCCAAATTAGCCGAATTGATTCACGACAGCGAGGGGCGCTATCTGAGTGGGGCACAACTGCAACCGATGAAAAAATATCTGCACTCCTTTGCCGATCGCGCGAAAACCTACGAGATTTTGCGGGAAAAAGGAGATGTGCTGGTGCGTCATGCCTTGAAAAAGTTCATGGCGATGCACCCGGATATCATGCAACAGCACGGAAAGCGCTGTTACTATGACATGACGCAAGTGGTTCGCTACATTGGATTATCGATTCTGAAAGACGACCCGCAGTTTTTTAACGACTCATTACTGTTGTGGCAAGCGAATATTTTGACCGCGTATCAGAAACAAAATTCTTGTGGCGTGGCTTATCGCTGTTTGAAAGAAGAGGTGGACGATCGCCTGCCAAGTAGCGCCAGTCAGTTGATTGACCCTTACCTCAATATGATGATGGAAGCCTTAGACTTGCCGCCGAAACTCATGGCAACCGTTCAAAAAGGAGCGATGGCGAGTTAAGAGAAGCCGCCAGGTTTGGGGAATTAAAAGAATAGAGTTAAGAAAAGCGAAAAGGAGGGAAAAATGCCCTTGCAAGAACCGGTGACGACGCGCCATACCGCATCCGCCGAAGAACGAGAATTTGTACTCAAGCAGATTTACAATCAGGTGATAGAGCGTCCGCTTTATGAGTTTGAGCGTCAGCAGCTTGCGGAGTTAGAAAAAGGCTTTATCAAAGGAAAAATCGGGATTCGGCATTTTTTGAAAAGTCTTGCGGTGTCTGAGATTTATTTGGAGACGTTCTACGAACCGAGTTCGAATGTGAAGTTTATTGAGAACGCCTTCAAGCATTTTTTAGGGCGATCGCCCCATGACGAAACCGAAATCCGCGCCTGCGATCGGCTGTTGGTGGAACGAGGGGTGGGAGCAATGGTGTCGGCATTGATCGACTCAGAGGAATACCGCAAGGCGTTTGGTTGTTTTACCGTACCTTACTGGCGCAAGCGGCGTTATGAGTCACCCAATGATTATTTGGAAAACCGCGTTTTGGGAAGCGAACATGCAGGCGATCGCGGCTGGGGACTTCCCACTCTATATTGGCATGAGTTACATTTGGATTGCTCCGGAGGGACTTGTCGTTCCACTTGGACTCCTTCCTCGCGAGTGCGTTCTTAAACCGCTTTCGTGCGAGGCGATCGCGCCCACTGTGTCGGGGGAAGGCGATCGCAAATGGCATTAACTGTCAATTGCTTTGCTCGTCAGAAAAGCCCCACCCCGGAAACAGGGTGGGGCGTTTGCATTTTTTGGCTCCCCCGGGCTACATTCAGCAAGGGTGCAAATTATGCATGCAGATTCAGGGAGGAGAAGTGGAGCGATCGCGGGATCTGGGATTTCCCAGAAGATTTGCGATGCGCGGACCGAGGGCCTCGCGTCACTGCGGATCCATTGAGGCGATCGCCCGGTTCTCATCAGCGCCACAATCCGAGCAGATTTTCATATTTGGCCTTAAAATTTGGAATCAGAACCAGAGCATCCACGGTGTGCCGAGTGCAAAGGAGTCAATCGGGCGTCCATCAGGGGTGTTGGTGCATCTGCCACCCAAGGGGGCAAAATATTCGCTAGGGAATCAACCGGAACGTGGGAAGCGATCGCCCAGGAGAGTCTGAGCCTACTCCATCCCCCGTTTTGCCCGGATGACCCCACCACCGAACCGGGTGAGGGTCACAGGATCGTCCCGAGCGAGATTCATTGTCGTCGTTCAGAAGACTTCTTGTGGTATCTACGATTACTCGTTTTTCTGACAAAAATCCTAGGATAGGAGATGATAGAAGCACAGAGTCCTTTTTCCGGGAAGGATTCAGGGTACGGTTTGAGGAAAACGGGGTGCGCTCCCCACAGGAGCCTACAAGGAGAACCAAATCGAGTAAGTTTCGAGTCAACCTATTTTTCATAACCCCAATGCCAGTAGCCCGGAGTTCCCTTCCCGATTTCTGGGCAATACTCCCGGCGAGAAACTCAGCCCATCGTGGCATGAGCGGCACTCTCTCTACTCGAAACAAAGGACTGCGGCATGATTGTCAAATACCACCTGTAGGCAGAATTCAGAGAACCGGTGGGGTTATTCGGGTCTGCCTGCTGCTTACTGCGTCAGTTCTAATTGCGGATTAGGGCATGAGAGGGGGTAAGTGAGAACCAGCCATCGTCCATTACTCGGCATTCAAACATGATTCATCCCGAAGCTTACTCACCGACTATTGTTGAGACCAATGACCATCGATCTTCCAGGCTACACCATCAGCGAAAAAATTTACGAAGGGGCCAACACCATCGTGTATCGAGCGCGACGCGATCGCGACGAACGACAGGCGATTCTGAAGCTCTTAAAAGCCGAGTATCCCACCCCCGAGGATTTGGCCAAATTCGAACGCGAATATGAAATCGCGAGCCAATTCGATTCTGCGGGCATCGTCAAAGCTTACGCCCTGGAAAACTTTGACGATCGGCAAGTGGCGTTAGTCTTAGAAGATTTTGGCGGGGTCTCCTTGCGAGAGTACCTAAACTCTTTTCGACTCAAGCTCAGTGACTTTTTGCGAATGGCGATCGCCCTAACCGACATTTTAGGGGAACTGCATCACCATAATATTATCCATCGAGATATTCATCCGTTAAATATTATTATTCATCCCAAGACCCAGGAA
Organism: Phormidium sp. CCY1219; assembly: GCF_055795085.1. Classification (NCBI taxonomy): domain Bacteria; kingdom Bacillati; phylum Cyanobacteriota; class Cyanophyceae; order Oscillatoriales; family Oscillatoriaceae; genus Phormidium; species Phormidium sp. CCY1219. Next base: position 41,335 of record NZ_JAYFEQ010000805.1, read on the forward strand.
GTCAAGATTACAGATTTTAGTATTTCCCTGAGCGAGACGCGGGAGGAAGTCAATGCGATCGAGGGCACCTTACCCTATATGTCGCCGGAACAAACCGGGCGGATGAACGCCGGTGTCGATCGCCGCTGTGACTTTTATTCCCTCGGCATCACTTTTTATGAAATGCTCGCCGGGGAACTCCCCTTTAAAACCAGCGATCCGATGGAAATCGTTCACTGTCATATCGCCAAAACCCCGCGATATTTGAGCGATGTCAATTCCGACATTCCGCCGGCCCTGTCCGACATCGTGATGAAATTGCTGGCCAAAACTCCCCAAGAGCGCTATCAAAGTGCCTATGGGATCAAAGCCGATCTCGAACAGTGCTGGCACCAACTGCGGGCCAGGGGTGAGATTGCCAGTTTTCCCCTCGCCCAACAAGACTTATCTGGGGAATTAGTCATCCCGAACAAACTGTATGGTCGCGAGCAAGAAGTGGCGATTTTGCTCGAAACTTACTGGCGAGTCAGTGGTGCGAGTGCATCCGGTGGGCGCTCTCGCGATCGCCAAGTCAAATCCCTCGATGGTAAAAGCGAGATCGTGCTGGTACGCGGATATTCCGGCGTGGGGAAATCTGCCTTAATTGATGCCGTGCATCAACCGATCGTGCGACAAGGCGGCTATTTCATCCGGGGCAAATTCGAGCGCTACAAACACAACACTCCCTATGTGGGGTTAATCGAAGCCTTTCAGGAATTAATGCGCCAGCTCTTGAGTGAAAGTGAAGAAGACATTAATCGCTGGCAAAATAAAATACTCTCCCAGATTGGCAAAAACGGGCAAGTCATTATTGACGTGATTCCGGAAGTGGAACTGATTATTGGGGAGCAGCCGTTGGTGCCTTCCTTGCCCCCCCTAGAAGCACAAAATCGGTTTAACTTAGTTTTTCAACAATTCCTCAGCGTCTTTACCATCGCCGAACATCCTTTAGTGCTGTTTCTCGATGATTTACATTGGGCAGATTCCGCCTCTTTGAAGTTGCTGCATTATATCTTAACTGCCGCCGAAAGTCAATATTTGTTATTGATAGGAGCCTATCGAGAAAACGAAGTAGAAACCGATCGCCGGGGCTTCGAGCATCCTTTATTGCAAACCATAGAAGCGATCGCCGCTTCTGGAGTGCGAGTCACCCCCCTAGAACTGCAACCGTTAAATATTCCGGCCCTCAATCAACTGCTTTGCGAGACCCTCAGTTGTCCGCCGACGCGATCGCAACCCCTGGCGGAATTAATCTACCGCAAAACCCAAGGAAATCCCTTTTTTATCCGGATGCTGCTCAATTCCCTCACCCAAGACAAACTTTTGGCATGCAACCTCAGTGCCGGTCGGTGGGAATGGGATTTGGCAGAAATCGAGAAACTCGATATCACCGATAATGTGGTCGATTTAATGGTCAGAAAAATTCAGCAACTTTCTGAAAACGGGCAAACCGTCCTGCAATTTGCCGCTTGTATTGGCAATTTCTTTTTTCTCGATTTGCTCGCCCTGGTGTGTGAAAAATCCCTGTCCGCCACTGCCGCCGATTTGAAAGAAGCGGTGGAACAAGGATTGATAGTGCCGTTGGAAAATACCTATAAAATTCCCCTGCTATTTGGCAGCACCGAACCCGTGGCATTGCCCGTGGATAATTTAGTCGTCGCTTATCGCTTTTTGCACGATCGCGTCCATCAGGCAGCCTATTCCATGATTCACGACGATCGCACGGAGCAAGTCCATTTAAAAGTTGGCAAACTGATTCTCAAACATACCAATCCCGAAGAACGAGAAGAGAAAATTTTCGACATCGTTCACCATCTCAATCTCGGCGCCAACTGGATTCGCTCCCAAAGCGAAAAATACCGCCTTGCCCGCCTGAATTTAATGGCAGGAGAAAAAGCAAAAGCGGCGATGGCCTATGAAAATGCCGTAAAATATTTAACCCAAGGGTTAGAACTGCTCGCCGCAGATAGCTGGCAGACCCAATATGATTTGACCCTAAATCTCTATGTGGAAATTGTGGAGGCGGAATATTTAAACCGCAATTACCGACGGGCAAGTGCCTTAGGAAAAGTGGCCCTGGAAAATGCCCGAACCCTGCTAGAAAAAATTGCGATTTACGAGAAAAAAATCGAATCGTATGTATCGCAAAACCAAATGCGAAAAGCGATCGACACCGGGTGGGTGGTGCTGAATATGTTGGGCATTACCTTGCCGAAAAAGCCGAACCAACTGCATGTGTTGTGGCAACTGATCCACACGAAATGGGCGATCGCCGGTAAAGCGATGGAAGATTTAGCCGCCTTGCCCGAAATGAGCGATCGCGATCGCTTAGCTGCCATGCGAATTTTAGCGGCGATGACCCCGGCGGCATATGTGGCCTCTCCGGCCATGTTGCACGTGGTAGTGTTTACAATGGTTCAGCTCTCGGTTAAATACGGCAATTCGCCCCTTTCTGCCTTTGCCTATGCCTTTTATGGCGTGCTGCTTTACGGAACCTGGTCCGATATTAAAGGAGGCGATCGCAGCGGTCAACTCGCCTTACGTTTGGTCGAACGCTTGGACGCCAATTCCATCAAAGCCAAAGTGAGTGATTTAGTCTACGCTCATATCAAACATGCCAAACTTCACATCCGCGACACCATCGAACCGCTCTCCCAATCAATTCAAATCGGTCTGGATACCGGCGACCTCGAATGGGCCGGACATTCGGCCCTGCATTATTGCAGTCACAATTTATTTAGTGGAGAACCCCTCGAATCCGTTGTCGAAAAATACGAACAATATATTGCCTGGATGGTCAAAATAAAACTGGAATTCCACATCCAGTATGCCAAAATCTGGGAACAATTCACGTTCAACTTGCGGGAAAATGCGGAAGCTCCTTGGGTACTTTCGGGCAACAGTTTTGATGAAGAAGCAATGTTGCCCAGTTTGGTAGACTCCACCAATACCATGTCTCTGTTTGCCGTCTATCTCGCCAAATCCATGCTGGCATATTTATTTGGCGAACGGGAACGGGCCGTTTTTTACGCCAAACGGGCGGAAAACTACAAACTCGGTGTGGTGGGTTTACTCAGTGCCACGGAGCATAATTTCTATCAGTCCCTTGCCTTACTGGCGAATCTGCGCGACCAGCCGCTTTATCGAAAAATTCAATCTTTGATGCGCGTCACGTTAAATCAGCGAAAAATGAAGCGCTGGGCCACTCATGCTGCCACAAACTATCAACATAAATACGATTTAATCGAGGCAGAAAAGGCGCGGATATTGGGTAAAACCGTGAAAGCAATGGGTTATTACGACCGCGCCATCAAGGCAGCGCGCAAGCAGGGATACCTTCAAGTCGCGGCGATCGCATCGGAACGGGCGGCAGAATTTTACCTGCAATTGGGTCGGGAAAAAATTGCCGCCACATACATGACAATCGCCTACTACACTTACATTCGCTGGGGGGCGACGCGCAAGGTCAAAGAACTCGACACCCAATACCCGCAATTAATCTCGCGCGGATCTGGCGATGACAAACCCAGCGTGATGAGAACCACCACCATTTCTACCACCACCGGCTCTCATGCGGGATTGCTCGACCTCACAGCATTTGTCAAAGCTTCGCAAGCGATTAATGGGGAAATTGTCCTGGATAACCTGCTGCAAAAACTAATGACGATTGTCATGGAAAATGCCGGGGCACAAAAATGCTATCTAATTTTAGAAACCGACGGCAAATTCTATATTGAATCCACCGCTACCGCCGAAGAATCCCAGGTAAAAATTGCCGAACATCTGGCGGTAGAACGCTGCGATCGCCTGCCGGTTTCGGTGATTAATTACGTGGCTCGCACCCAAGAATCGGTGGTTCTAAAAGACGCCAGCACCGAAGAACGCTTCCCCACGGATACCTACATCATCCAACATCAACCCAAATCGATTCTCTGTACCCCCATTCTCCATCAAGGCAAACTTATCGGTCTTCTTTACCTGGAAAACAATCTGATTGCCGGTGCCTTTACGCCCGATCGCCTGGAAGTCTTAAAACTGCTTTCCTCTCAAGCGGCTATCTCGATTGAAAATGCGCGCCTCTATACCAATTTGCTCGGGTTTTCCCAAGAACTAGAAGAGAAAAACCGCGCCTTAGAACAACTCGATCGCCTGAAAGATGAATTCTTAGCCAATACCTCCCACGAATTGCGAACGCCCTTAAATGGCATTATCGGCATTGCTGAATCCATGTTAGATGGTGCCACCGGCGAATTGAGCGAGTTCCAGCGCTCGAATCTGTCTTTAGTCGTCGCCAGTGGTAGAAGTCTCACCCAACTGGTTGACGATTTGCTCGACTTTTCCAAACTCAAACACAAAAACATTCAACTGGATATCAAACCGGTGGGAATGCGGGAAATTGCCGATGTGGTGCTGACCATTTGCCAACCGCTAATCGGCAATAAATCCTTGCAACTCATCAATGCGATCGCCACCGATTTACCCCCGGTGGAGGCGGATGAAAACCGCTTGCAACAAATCTTACATAACTTAGTCGGAAATGCCATTAAATACACCGATTCGGGAGTGGTAGAAGTCTCGGCAGAAATTATCCGCGAACATAAAGGCGTGGAACTCGCCGAGTCTGATTCCCCGGAAAATTCCCCTTCCCCCGAGGGGTACTTAGCCATCTCGGTGCGCGATACCGGAATCGGCATTGAAGATGAAAAATTAAACCGGATTTTTGTCTCCTTCGAGCAGGTAGATGGCTCCAACGCGCGACAATATAGCGGTGTGGGTCTCGGATTAGCCATTACCAAACAACTGGTGGAACTGCACGGGGGTAAAATTTGGGTGGAATCTAAAGTGAATGAAGGGTCGAAATTCACCTTTACATTACCCCTGTCGGCGAATGCCACGGAAAACAAACCGCGTCAGTTAGTCGCACCTTCTGTGCCGCTTCCGCAAAAATCGGCGACCCCTCCGGTTCCGGTTCCCCAACCCACGGAAACCGCACCGAGGGAAGAAAGCCCGATTCCTCAATTCAAACCGATGCGAAACCGGGGCAATGGTGAATTTGAAATTTTAATCGTGGATGACGAACCGATCAATCTTCAAGTCCTCGTCAACCATTTGTCGTTGGAGAATTATTCGATTACCACCGCATCGAATGGTATCGAAGCATTGGAGGCGATCGAGAATGGATTGCGCCCGGATATCATTTTACTCGATGTGATGATGCCCCGGATGACTGGTTATGAAGTCTGTCAAAAAATTCGCGAAACTTTCCCCGCCAACGAACTGCCGGTGGTGCTACTGACGGCGCGCAATCAAACCACGGATATGATGGAGGCATTTGGTGCCGGGGCGAATGATTATCTCACTAAACCGATTTCTAAAAATGAATTGCTGGCGCGGATTAAAATGCACATCCAGCTTTCTAAAATTAACCTGGCATATGCTCGATTCGTTCCGCGCGAGTTCTTGCAGTTTCTCGGGTATGAAAGCATTATCGACGTGCAACTCGGGGACCAAGTGCAGAAGGATATGACGATTTTGTTCTCGGATATTCGCTCGTTTACCAGTTTGTCCGAACGCCTGTCCCCGCGCGAAAACTTTAATTTTATTAACTCTTATTTGAGTCGCGTCGGACCGGTGATTAGAAATTACAATGGGTTTGTGGATAAGTACATCGGGGATGCGGTGATGGCGTTATTTCCGAATCGGGCGGAAGATGCCTTGCAAGCGGCCCTGGATATGCAAAAACAAGTGACGATTTACAACGTTCACCGCCAAAAAAGCGGCTATATGCCGATCGCGATCGGAATCGGTCTGCATACCGGTTCTTTGATGCTGGGCACTATTGGCGAGGAACAGCGCATGGAAACTACGGTGATTTCTGATGCGGTGAATTTGGCGTCGCGGATGGAAGGGTTGACGAAACTTTATGGGGCGTCAATTGCGATTAGCGGCCAAACCCTGATTCATTTGGATGACCCGACGAAGTACAATTATCGCTTTTTGGGCAAGGTGCAGGTGAAGGGGAAAAAAGAATCGGTGGCGGTGTTTGAGGTGTTGGATTGCTATCCGCCGCATTTGGTGGAAATTAAGCTGGATACTCGAACTAAGTTCGAGCGCGGCATTATGCTCTATCAAGGGGAAAAATTCGCCGAAGCTCATCAGTTGTTTAAAAAGGTTTTGGAACAGAATCCCCAAGACCAAGCGGCGCGTTTCTATGTGGATCGCTGCGAGTATTTCTTGAAGCATAATATCTCTCAAGTCTGGGAGGTACTCGATACGCTCAGTGAGAAAATGTAAGCCCGTTTGTTAATCCGAATACTCTCAATTTACGGTAGGGATGCGGCGGTGCCGCGTCCTATTTTTTTGAGTGTTTTTGGCCATTTTAGCCACGGGATCGTCCGGAGTTTTGACCCCCAAGCAAGCAGATAGAAAGCCGATGCCCAGTTCGGGGTGTTGAAGTTGCCGGGGATTGCTGCTATTGATTTAAAATCGGTTCCCAGGCTAAGGGATAGGTATGGCCATTCATTAAATCCCCCACAGGCGATCGCGATCGCTTGAATTGGCGCAAGTTAATGGCGGTCAATTTCAAAAATCTATGCTAAAATAAAATTAGAGAGATTCATTACATTAGATCGGCAACTAAGGTTTGTGCCACATGGCCAGGTGTCCCGAACGCAGAGGGTGAATGACCGGGAGTTTTGCCGAGCGGGTGCAGGTTGAATTTTCGCGATCGCGGCAGGTAAATTGGTTCCGGAATTTTCCCGTGCTATGGACTCCGGATGCGAGACAAGCAGGAAAAAGCGGGATGAGAAAAAACCATTGCCAGAAGTGTCACGGATGGCGGCACATCTGAGACGAAAACCCGACAGAATGGGTTAGTTGCACAGATGAAAATGCAACCCATGACAACCAACCCAACATCGCATCGGTAACAGATCGATTGGCGGTGTCAAGTTAATTGGGGGATGGAAAGGATGGGGTGAAATTTCAGCGATCGAGTCGCCAAAGTGACTTCGGGAACTTCTTCTGGTGGGGTTGCGGGGTCGATAACGGATCCTGACCTGGTGAATAAACAATAGAAAATAGCAACTAGAGAAAAAATTAAGCGTCACTCTATATTAAGGGAGTGTCTACCCCTCAAGGAGATGGTTGAAATGAAAAACAGAACGTTCAATTTACTTCTGACAGTCCCGATTTTAATTATCGGTACGGGTCAGACTGTGGCGAGTCACGGGGGGCGAATGCCTCCAGATTGGAATCGGGCGATCGCCACCGAAGGGTCTCCAGAACAATTCACCGACACTAGATCCCCATCGTTTCTCATTTCCGCCAGAGGGGAAGACTCTGAAGCTTGTCGCTTGTTGGGACTGTGCAAATAATCCGCAAAAGTGACTTGTCAGACGCCGGATATCGACCCGAGGGGGCGATCGCCTCCCGAGGATTTCTCAATCGGGTGAGTCAGGAGATAAAATTGAGTCAAACTTAGAGGTAAACGAGCGTAAAATGAGTCCGGGTAGCTTCTGCGTCGCCATCCATCCAGTGACCATCCCCCAAAGTGGAAGGTTATCACTCCGAGTCGGTTTCTCACCGCTAGGGGCGATAACTGTGGGTGTTATCGCCCCTCCACCCTCCAGGGCGATCGCGCCAGGGGTTCTGGCGTGACAGGGTAGGGTTAGGGTTGTCGATCCGAATTTGCGGGCGCAGTTTTCCCAGAACAACCAGCAAGGAGAAGGGTGATGAGCATTGATTTACTCAAATTTTATCAAGGGTGCAACCCGAGCAAAACCTTAAATTTTGAGAAAGCACAGGACCGACAGTATTATATCGATTTTTCCTCAGTGCGGGGGGGCAAAATCATCGAAGAATTGCGACGAACCATCGTTCGGTTATCGCCAGAAGACCCGACTTGTCAACTGTTTACCGGCCATATCGGATGCGGGAAATCCACGGAATTGCTCAGACTGAAAGCAGAGTTAGAGTCAGAAGGATTTCATGTGGTGTATTTCGAGTCTTCTCAAGATTTAGAGATGGCGGATGTGGATATGTCGGATATTTTGTTGGCGATCGCGAGACAGGTGAGCGAAAATCTCGCGGCGATCGGCATCGAATTGCAGTCGGGATATTTCCACAAACAGTTTCAGGAAATTAGCGAATTTTTGCACGGGATAGAACTGAGCGAAACCCAAGAACTGTCAGGGGCGATCGCGCAAATTACCGATCGCGCCAAAGGTAGTCCCAAACTGCGGACGCAATTGCGACAATATTTAGAACCACGTACCAGTCGAATTTTGCAAGCGATTAATGAAGAAATTCTGCTTCCCGCCACCGCACAGCTGAAAGAACGGGGAAAACAAGGTTTGGTGGCGATTGTGGATAACCTCGATCGGGTGGATAACCGTCCCCTGTCTTCCGGGCGATCGCTTCCCGAGTATTTATTCGTCGATCGCGGCGAACAGCTTCGCAAGCTCAAATGTCACTTAGTGTACACCATTCCCCTCTCCTTAATTTTTTCCCACGAAAGCGAAGCGCTCAAAACCCGATTGGGCGGGGGAGTCGCGCCGAAAGTGCTGCCAATGGTGCCGGTAAAACTGCGATCGGGCAGTCCTTGCGAAGCCGGCTTGAATCTGTTGCGACAAATGATTTTAGCCAGAGCTTTTCCGCACACCGATCCCGACAGCCGAATGCAATATATCGATTGCATTTTCGATACTTCCGACAGTTTAGATCGCCTGTGCAATATCAGTGGCGGACACGTGCGAAACCTGTTAGGATTGATTTTCCGGTGTTTGCAGCGAGAAGATCCGCCCTTTTCGCGCGAAACCATCGAACTGCTGATTGAAGAACGGCGAAACGATTTAATTTTAGCCCTTTCGCCCCACGATTGGGAATTGCTGCGACAGGTTCACGAAACCAAAAATATCAGCAGCGAAGCCACCTATCAAACCTTATTGCGAAGCATGTTCGTGTTTGAATATCGCCACGCCGACGCAGGGCGCTGGTTTGATATCAATCCCATTTTAATCGAAGCCAAAGCATTTAAGCAAGGAAATTTTGGCTCTCGTTCCTTATCCTTCGGGTAATTTCAATTTCCACCCTCCCACGTCCCCTAACGGCACGCGAAATGATCGGATCGTACCATAACCAAGTCACGGCAGCATATAACCAAGACTCTTTAAAAATGCTCCGCCGCGCGATTTCTTTTTCTCAGGGTCAGTTTTCGCTGATTGTGGTGCAGTGCAACTACGCTCCTTTGCGCGATCGCATCAAGCAGCAACTGCAAGAAACCCTCGAGTTGCAGATGCAAGAACTGAGTTTGCAAACCTCCACTAACACGCTTTATCAAAGCATCCAAGCGGCGATCGGCGAAGAAATGCCCCAGGCATTTATGGTGTGGGGACTCGAATCGGTGAACCATCTCGATCGCCTATTTATGGCGGCGAATCAAGTGCGCGAGGAATTTAGAAATCGCTTTCCTTTCCCCTTGGTGTTGTGGATGAATGACGAGGTATTAAAAACCTTTATTCAAGTCGCGCCTGATTTTGAAAGTTGGGGAACCACCATTGAATTTTCGCCCTCCACCGAGGAATTAATCCAGGCGATCGCCAATGCTAGCGATCGGGTTTTCGAGGCAGTTTTGCAAGCCGGTTCCGAGCAATTTATTGCCAATCATTTTATCCTTTCCTCGCGCACTTGCGTAGAACTGGCATTTGCCAAACAGGATTTAGCCGATCGCGGCGTATCCTTAGATCCCGCACTCACCGCCAGTTTGCAATTCGTCCTCGGGCGCGACGACTATGCGAACGATCGCATCGACAGCGCCCTCGCACAATATCAGCAAAGCCTGATGTTTTGGCAAAGCGCCGCTGACAGCGAAACGGTTAAAGACGACGCCGCCCCGGGTGGGGATGGGGGAGAGTATCCGCTGCTGTCTCTCTCCCAGATCGCCCTCGGCGGGAGTCCTTCCCCGGTTATCTGGGAAGTCTCCCCCTCCCCTTACTTAGTGCAACAGGGCGTGTTGCTGTTTCACATTGCCTTGTGCTACTGTCGCCAATCGCAATTGCATCAAGGGGGGAGACACCAGTATCTCATCCGGGCGCGAGACTGCTTTAAACGCTGTATCAAACTCTTTGAAGCCGCGCAACATCCGGAATTGGTGGCGCAGTTTATTGGATTTTTGGGGGAAAATTTGCAGCGCTTAGAACAATGGAGTGCATTGCACGCCGTGGCGAAATCGGCGTTAAAATTGCATCAAACCTATGGGAATGTGCATCAGTTGGCTCAGGATTATGGGTTTTTAGCCGAAGTGGCCCTGCATCGGGAAAACTGGACAGAGGCGCGCCAATGGGCGCAGCTTGCCCTTTCTACGGTGGATAGCGCCCCGACCCCGGTGCGATCGCAGCAGGAAGGGTTATACTTGCTGCTGCTGGCGCGATCGCAGGCGCAACTGGGAGAACCCGGGGAGGCGATCGCCCATCTGCAATCTGCCCGCGATCGCACCAATCCGGAATACGATTTACAGCTTTACCGTCGCATCTTGTCAGAATTGCGATCGCTCTATTTCCGCGATCGGCAATATCTGCAAGCTTTTGAAATCAAGCAAGAACAACGTGCCATCGAGGCGCAATTTGGCTTGCAAGCCTTTATCGGCGCGGGGCGTCTGCACTCCCAACGCCACTCTCTCAACCCCTCCCTCGCCCCCCTTCCCCAACCGGAAAGTGTGGCCCTCGAAATTGCCGCCTCCGGGCGCGAAGAAGATGTGAAATGGGCGATCGACCGTCTGGGGCGCAATGATTTAAAACTCACCGTAATTCACGGCGAATCGGGAGTGGGCAAAAGTTCCTTGCTACAGGCGGGGTTGATTCCGGCGCTGAAACATAGCGCGATTGACGGGCGCAATACATTGCCGATCGTCCTGCAAGTTTACCCGGATTGGATTCGCTGTGTGGCGCAATTCTTAACCGCAGAATTGCAAGAGCTGGGATTGGAAGTTAGCCCCGAATTAGCCGCCATTCAAGCCGATAGCGGTCAAAATTCATCCGACCCGCAAACCAACCGCGATCGAATTTCAATCTTAATCGAACAGTTGCGGCGCAATGGCGATATTAATCTGCTGACGGTTTTAATTCTCGACCAATTTGAAGAATTCTTTTTCGTCCATACCGACCCGCAACAGCGGCTAGAATTTTATCGCTTTCTCGCTCAATGCTTGAACTTACCATTTGTGAAAGTCATTATTGCCTTGCGGGAAGATTATTTGCATTATTTATTGGAATGCGATCGCCTAGTTAATTTAGAAACCATCGACGACGGCGATATCCTCAGTAACAAGATCCGCTACTATCTGGGCAATCTCTCCCGCGACAAAGCCCGCAATGTCATCGAAAGCTTAACCGCCCGGTCTCAATTTTATTTAGAACCGGCTTTAATCGACGAATTAGTAGAAGACTTAGCGGGGAAATTGGGGGAAATCCGCCCCATCGAGTTGCAGGTGGTAGGTGCCCAATTGCAAGCGGAAAACATTACCACCCTGAAGCGCTATCGCGAATCCGGACCGAAAGAAAAACTGGTGGAGCGATTTTTAGAAGAAGTCATCGCCGACTGCGGACCGGAAAACGAGAAAATTGCCAGATTGGTGTTGTATTTCCTCACCGAAGAAAACGGCTTGCGCCCGTTGAAAAGTCGCGCCGAACTCGTCGCCGATTTAACGCCAGAATTGTCCGGCAATCCGGAAAAGTTAGATTTGGTATTAGGGATTTTCGAGAAAGCCGGGTTGGTGTTTATGCTGCGCGAGTTACCCACGAATCGCTATCAGTTAGTTCACGATTATTTGGTGATGTTTATTCGTCAGCAGGAACAAATTAAAGCCAGTTTAAAGGCAGTGAGACAAGAGTTGAATGAGAAAACCCAGTTATTAAAAGAGCGAGACATTGCCCGGGATAAAGAACGACGCGCACAAAAATGGCTCAACCGGGTCATGCAAGGGGCGCTAACCGGGGCGGCGGTTTCGGCGATCGCCCTGGGATGGTTGGCACATAAAGCATTCTCCGAAGGGCAAAATGCCGCGCGGGCGGAAATCGAAGCGCAAAATTTAGCCTCGAAAGCGTTATTATTGTCGAATGACGAGATAGGCAGTTTGTTGGCGGGGGTGAAGGCGGGACGGAAGTTAGGGAAGACCAAAGTGCCCCTGGAATTGAAGATGGAGACCGTGACGCGACTGCAAAAAGCGGTTTATACAATAAGCGAAGTCAACCGCTTGTCAGGGCATAAGAATAGTGTAGTCAGCGTCAGCGTATCGCCGCAGGGGGATGCGATCGCCACGGCAAGTACGGATAAAACCGCGATTCTGTGGGACTGGAAAGGTCGCAAACTGCAGACATTGGTGGGACATACCGACTGGGTGAGAGACGTGGCGTGGTCGCCGAATGGCAAAATCTTGGCCACGGCGAGTTTGGATCGCACGGTAAAACTGTGGCGCTGCGAAGATGGGAGCGAAATCGACACGATTTTCGCTCACGCGAAGGGCGTCACCAGCGTGAGTTTTTCCCCGGATGGGAAATATATTGCCACGGCGAGTCAGGATAAGACGGTAAAAATCTGGACCGTGGAAGGGCAGTTAGTGCGGACGTTGAACGCCCATCGCCAGTCGGTGACCAGTGTGAGCTTTTCCCCGGATGGGCAGATATTGGCCACGGCGAGTTTGGATAAGACGGTGAAATTGTGGCGGATCGACGGGAAGGCGATCGCCACCTTAACCGGGCATAATGATGCCGTGACCCGGGTGAGTTTCAGTCCCGACGGGCAGGCGATCGCCACCGCCAGCGCCGACAATACGGTAAAACTCTGGACACCCGATGGGAGATTGCTTCGCACTTTAGCGGGACATACCGATTGGGTTCTCGGCGTCGCCTTCAGCGCCGACGGCGAAACCCTCGCTACGGCGAGTCAGGATAATCAGGTGATTCTCTGGAGTCGCGGCGGCGATCGCCTGCGAACCTTAACCGGGCATCGCGATGTGGTCTGGAGTGTGAGCTTCGGTCCCGATGGTCAAACCTTACTCACGGGCAGCAGCGATAACACGGTCAAACTCTGGCGCACTCACGATCGCCAGTTGCCCGCCTTCATGGGGCACAGCAAGTCCGTTTTGGTGGTGGGATATTCCCCCACTGGGCGGGTACTCGCTTCTGCGAGTCGGGACAATACGGTGAAACTGTGGAAACCGAATGGGGAGGAAATAGCCAGTTTGCAAGGGCATGAGGATGCGGTGTGGAATCTCAGTTTCAGTCCCGATCGCGAATTGTTTGCTACCGCCAGTGAAGACCAAACCGTGAATATTTGGAGCAAGTCGCGCCAAGGGTTAGTGAGAACCTTGCAGGGACATACCGCCCCGGTCCTGGCGGTGAGTTTTAGTCCCGATGGCCAGATTTTGGTATCTGGAAGTGAGGACGGCATGGCAATGGTGTGGTCCCGCGACGGCACTCAGCTTCGCAGCATTGTCGCTCATGCAAAAGGGATTAATAGTATCGGATTTTCGCCGGACGGTCAAGCGATCGCTACCGCAAGTGAGGACAATATGGTGAAACTCTGGACCCGCGAAGGGACGCTGGTGAATACCTTGGCCGGGCATACCGACCAGGTGTATAGCGTCGCGTTTTCCCCCGACGGCGATCGCATTGCTACGGCAAGTGGGGATAATACGGTGAAACTCTGGACTCGCCAGGGGAAGGAGATCGCCACCCTCGAGGCGCATATTGGCTCTGTATATTGGGTCAGCTTCAGCCCCGATGGCAAAACCCTCGCCTCCGCCAGTGCGGATAAAACGGTGAGATTGTGGAGCGCAGAGGGGCAATTGCTTACGGTGTTGGAAGGTCATACCAAGCCGGTCCTCAGTCTCAGTTTCAGCCCCGATGGCAAAACGATCGCCTCCGCCAGTGAGGATGAAACGGTGATTCTGTGGAATTTGGATCTGGATAATTTGCTCGATCGCGGTTGCGATTGGTTGGGGAACTATCTGGCGTACAATCCCACGGTGAAACGAAGCGATCGCGATTTGTGCGGTGGGATTATTCTACAGCGTTAATCTCGGGGAATACCGATGCATGATGCAACAGAATTTATCGCCACGGTAGGGATGGTAGGGTGGGCAATGCCCACCCTACTTTATTCACGACAACCTTTCCATATCACCCGCATTTGGGTTTAGAAAACTGCAGGGCGGGTGGTGCATAAAACCTCATGCAGGTTCACCACATTCCCAATCACCGCGATCGCCGGTGCTTCAAATCCGCTGGATTCCACTTTCTGGGCGATCGTCTCTAGGGTAGCGATCAGTTCTTCTTGGTCCGATCGCGTCCCCCAGCGAATCAAGGCGATCGGGGTTTGCGGACTCAATCCCGCTTCGGTAAGCTGTCTCACGATATCCCCGAGGTTGTGAACTCCCATGTAAATGGCGATGGTTTCCGAACCGCGCGCGATCGCTTCCCAATTCACCTGGGGGCGATACTTGCCCACCGCCTCGTGACCGGTGACAAATGTCACTGAAGAGCTATATTTGCGATGGGTGAGGGGAATTCCCGCATACGCCGGGGCGGCAATTCCCGAGGTCACTCCCGGCACAACTTCCACCGGCACCCCCGCCGCAATTAAATCTTCCATCTCCTCTCCGCCGCGACCAAACACAAACGGATCGCCGCCTTTGAGCCGTACCACCACCGCCCAATCCTGCGCCTTTTCTATCAAAATCTGCGTGGTTTTTGCTTGCTCCAGGGAATGTCTTCCCCGACGCTTCCCGGCGTGGATGCGTTCCGCCTGCGGGTTAATCTTGTCTAAAATTTGTGGGCTGACCAACGCATCGTACACCACCACATCGGCATGTTCTAATAACGTTTTGCCCTTCACCGTCAGCAAACCCGGATCTCCCGGTCCGGCACCCACTAAGTAAACTTTTCCGATTGCTTTGCTTCCATTCATCGTCATTTGAGATTATACCATTTACCCGATTATTTCGTCAATTGCGTTAAAGTTAAGTTGTCATTTTAACTGGATTTCAATCAGACATATTTTGCCCTTAATTTTACTGTATTTTCACCTTATTAGCTAGTTTTTGGGTCGCTTTAAGAACTAGGAGGCGGATTTTTTGACCTCTTATTTTGTATTCGTCATCAACCCTTGTTATTTCCACCCTAACTCCACCTTTAGTGTCAATTTGTACGTTTCATTACCAGTGTCCTGCTTACATGTGCATCTTGCATTCATTCTATCCGATTTTTACATCCACCCCCCTCGGAGAGGAGAAAAATCTCCGAACCCCTGAGAATTGGCAGAAATGCGCCGGGTGACTCCCGAGAATGGTACACTCATCGGCAGGATCGTTACTATAGCGTAAAATCTCATGGATGTAGAAGCTTTTTTTACCGTTCACCGGGATATGCCCCGGGAAGGGCCGGGAAGCGACGAGGCAACCCGGGAGGCGATTCGCCGCCTGCCTTCTTTGCCACCGTCGCCGCGCATCTTGGATGTGGGATGCGGTCCGGGACGACAAAGTTTGGTTTTGGCGCGAGAACTGAATGCTACGGTGACGGCGGTGGACATTTTTCCGCATTTTTTGCAGGGTTTGCGCCACCGGGCGTCAGATGCCGGAATGAGCGATCGCATCATCACCCGAGAAGCGGATATGGCAGAGTTGTCCGATGCCCCGGGTAGTTTCGATGTGATTTGGTCGGAAGGGTCGATTTATATCGTGGGTTTTGCCACTGGGTTGCGCTTGTGGCGTTCCCTGCTGCGCCCGGGGGGATTTTTGGTGGCGAGTGAATGCACCTGGATTGCGGAAAATCCGCCCGCTGAAGCCCTAGAGTTTTGGCAGGGTGAATATCCGGGGATGACCACGATCGCAGAAAACCTCAAAACCGCAACTGAGACCGGATATCAGGTTTTGGATAATTTTACCTTACCGCGATCGAACTGGTGGGATGAATATTATCACCCCCTGCGCCAACGCATTGCTGAGTTACGCGCCGCCGGCAATCTCAACCCACAATTATCCCAAATTATTGCGGAAACCGAACGCGAAATCGACATTTGCGATCGCTTTGGCGAGACCTTCGCCTATGTTTTTTACCTGATGCAAAAGGTTTGACATTGCCGATTTCATCCCATTTTGGGACTTACGTATCCCCCCGAAAGTTACCTTTGTGTATATATGGCACTTGGGTTGACAATCGTGAGGTAGGCAATGCCCGCCCTACATACTACTGGAGTTGACAATCGTGAGGTGGGCAATGCCCACCCTACATAGCATAATGTTTAACTCACTTCTAAAGTTCGCAAACGATTGAGGGCGGCGGCTAATTCAAAGCGACGAAACATCGCTAAATCCCCTTCGGGAAAGCGGGTTAAAATATCCAATCCTTGAGAGTCAATATCCTCCATCACCGCATCGAGGATTTCCGCGAGCGATCGCTGACCATCCATATATTGCTCTTTCGCGTACACCATTGCGGCGGCGATCGCTTGCAGTTGACAGCGCTCGACAATTTGCTCCACGGAACCCAAATCGATATCTTCCGTACCAAACATCACCTCATCTACATCTCGCACTTTCAGGCGCACGTCGCGCTTGCCTTTGCTGGGGTCGAGACTCTTGGGGCGGGGGATGCGCGGGGTAATTTCGCCGAAGCGATCGCCCCCTTCGGGAGTGCGCCCGGTGGTATATTCCCGGGCGATCGCTTTTGCTTTTTCGGTCACATCATACACCTGGAAATTCTCCATTGCGATAGTGACGGAAGCGACATCAAAATAATCCCCACTGCCGCCCATCACCAAAATCGTGGAAACGCCGCTGTCTGCCAATTGTTGAACTTTATCGATAAACGGCGTAATCGGTTCTTTTTCTTTGGCAATCAACGTTTGCATCCGGCGATCGCGAATCATAAAATTGGTAGCGGCGGTATCTTCATCCACCAACAACACCCTTGCCTGCGCTTCTAGGGCCTCCATAATATTCGCCGCTTGGGAGGTACTCCCACTGGCATTGGTAGTAGAAAAATTGCGGGTGGAGCGTTTTTGGGGCAAATGATTGATAAACGGGGAAATATCCACCCCCACCACACTGCGCCCATCTTCAGCGCGAATTTTCATTGCAGCGGGATCCGTGAGCACAAATTCCCGCCCGTCGCCGGGGATATGGTCATACACCCCGCGCTCGATCGCCTTGAGGAGGGTAGATTTGCCGTGATAGCCGCCGCCGACAATCAGGGTGACGCCGGTAGGAATCCCCATCCCCGAGATTTTACCGCGATTCGGACAATCGAATTGTACTTCTAATGACGGGGGGGAGACGAAGGGAACCGCTTCCGAGGAGCTTAAGGGGCGATCGTCTATCCCACTGCGGCGCGGGAGGATGGCATCGTTGGCGACAAAAGCGACTAACCCGCGATCGCGAAGCTGCGATCGCAACCAATCCGCATCTTCCACAGTTTCCACATGCTGCTGAATCTGTTTCCCATCCAGATGGGCGTAAATCGCCACTTCTTCCACGATTTGCGGGATATCTTCGCAAAGCATTTCTGCCGCTTGATAGCCTAAAATCCGTCGCCCTTTCGCCGGGAGTCCCACAGTAAAGCGAATTTCGATAAACTCTTCATTGACAAATGCTGCAGTGCGTTCGAGTACCGCTTGCGTCACTCGCGCGATCGCAATTTGCCCGCTTTTTCCGGTCCCCCGGCGGGTGGATACCTCCCGGGCGGCGTCGGAAAATTCCCGGGTCAAATAATCCCGCAATGCCACTTCTCGACTGCGAGACTGGTACAGTTTCCGGGGAAATCCCGCCACTGACTGGGGAATGCGAACCCACAATTTGCTCGGGGCGGCAAACGGATCCCCCTGCACGTATTCGACGATTAAGGTAAACTCGCCAAAGTCATAGCTGCCTTGAATGTCTTTATAAGCCTTGTAACTCCTGTTGTCTAGTTGTACTAATTTCTGACGCAGGTTTCGATGATGCATGTCCCAAAAATGACTACTCCGAACCGATGAAACCGTCGTTCCGCGCTAGCAGAACTCAGCTCCGCTTCTATTTTCCCACGTTCTCATCCAGAAAACCCACTTCAACGTTCTGCAACAGCCGTTAAAATTAGCAATAGACCAAAACTAAAGACTCTGCGAGGAGAACTATGTCTACGACAATGGCATTAACCCCGGACAATGTGGAAACCGTTCTAGACGAACTGCGCCCCTATCTGATGGCGGATGGTGGAAACGTGGAACTCGTCGAACTCGAAGGCCCGATTGTCAAGCTGCGACTACAGGGCGCTTGTGGTTCTTGCCCGAGTTCCACCATGACCTTAAAAATGGGAATCGAGCGCAAATTGCGCGAATCCATCCCCGAGATTGCTGAAGTCGAACAAGTGATGTAAGTTCAGTAATTAACCAGGCTCAGAGGTCCCCGGTAAAATCGCCACCGGACCTCTGAGTGGCGTTTTCTGGCTACTGTACTGTTCGCGGTAATCGACCTATGCCTCATCCGCTTTATGTTGCCTTTATCTGGCATCAGCATCAGCCACTTTATAAAAGCCGATTTGGCGGTCAATATCGACTGCCTTGGGTGCGACTGCACGGAACCAAAGACTATCTGGATTTAGTGCTGATTTTGGCACGCTATCCGAAACTGCATCAAACGGTGAATTTAGTGCCGTCATTAATCCTACAGCTCGAGGATTACGTCCAGGGCACGGCATTGGATCCTTATTTAACGGCAGCCCTGACACCAGAAGACCAGCTCAGTGTAGAACAAAAGCATTTTATTGTCGAGCATTTCTTTGATGGCAACCACCATACGTTAATCGACCCCCATCCGCGCTACGCCGAACTGTACGCCCAACGACAGGAGAAGGGAAGAGGATGGTGCTTGGAGAATTGGACCGAGCAAGATTATAGCGATTTGCTCGCGTGGCACAATCTGGCATGGATCGACCCGATTTTTTGGGATGACCCGGATATTGAAGGGTGGTTGAAGAAAGGGCGGAACTTTAGCTTGAGCGATCGCCAGCGCATCTACTCCAAACAACGGGAAATTATCGGCAAAATCATCCCCCAACACCGCCAAATGCAAGATGCGGGTCAGTTGGAAGTCACCACCACCCCCTACACCCACCCGATTTTACCCTTATTGGCGGATACGGATGCCGGTCGGGTGGCGGTTCCGGAGATGGAATTGCCTCACCAGCGCTTCCAGTGGGAAGAAGACCTTCCCCGCCACCTGAGCAAAGCGCGACAGATGTATCGAGACCGATTCGGGCGCGAACCGCGCGGATTGTGGCCCTCAGAACAGTCGGTGAGTCCGTCAATTTTGCCTCATGTGGCCCGGGAAGGGTTTCGCTGGTTGTGTTCGGATGAGGCAGTATTGGGGTGGACCTTGCAGCACTTTTTCCATCGCGATGGGGCGGGAAATCTGGGAGAACCGGAATATCTATATCGCCCTTATCGGTTGGAAACCCCGCATGGGGATTTGGCGATGGTGTTTCGAGACCACCGCTTATCGGATTTAATTGGATTTACCTACGCAACGATGGAACCGCGCAAAGCGGCATCGGATTTAATCGGGCATTTGGAATCGATCGCCTATTCTCTGAAAAATCGCCAACCGAATGGGGCGCAGAGTGGGTTGGAACGTCCCTGGTTGGTGACGATCGCCCTGGATGGGGAAAATTGCTGGGAATTTTACCAACGCGATGGCGAACTGTTCCTGGATGCGCTTTATCAAAAACTGAGCCATCATTCGGAAATTGAGTTGGTTACGGTGTCGGAGTTTATCGAGAAATTCCCGCCTACGGAAACTTTACCCAGCGATCGCCTACACAGCGGGTCTTGGGTGGATGGCAGTTTCACCACCTGGATCGGCGATCCGGCAAAAAATCGCGCCTGGGATTTGCTGACTCAGGCAAGAGAAACCCTCGCCAATCATCCGGAAGCAACCGAGGAAACCAATCCGGAAGCGTGGGAAGCATTATATGCGGCGGAAGGGTCTGACTGGTTTTGGTGGTTTGGCGAAGGTCATTCCTCCAATCAGGATGCCATGTTCGACCAGTTGTTTCGCGAACATGTGGCGGCAATTTACAAGGCCCTGGACGAACCAATCCCAGACGAAGTGCTCCAACCGGTGGAAAAACACGAACGACAGCGCGATCGCACGCCGCAAAGCTTTATCCATCCGAAAATTGATGGGATTGGCGACGAACAAGATTGGGATAAAGCCGGTCGCATCGAAATCGGTGGCGCAAGAGGCACCATGCACCGCAGCGGCCCGATTCAGCGGTTGTGGTATGGGGTGGATCACTTGCATTTCTACTTGCGGGTGGATTTCAAAACGGGAACCGAATTCGGCAAAGATTGCCCGCCCGAGTTCAATTTGCTCTGGTATTATCCCGATCGCACTATGCACAACAGTCCGGTACCCTTGAAGGAACTCCCGGCGCGCCCTCCTCTGGATTATTTGTATCACAATTATCTGGGGATTAATTTAGTCACCCATTCGGTATGGTTCCAAGAAGCGCGGGAGGATTTTCAGTGGAAACCGCGTCAGGGCCGGGCACAAGTGGCTGTAGATAAGTGCTTGGAAATTGCAGTGCCCTGGGCGGATTTGCCCTCGGATCCGGATTGGTGGTTGCATTTGGCGATCGTTCTCTCCGAGGGCGGGCGCTTCCGGGATTATCTACCGGAAAATTCGCTGATTCCGATTCAGATGCCGTAAGGTGATGCGATATCATTGACAACCATTGTGACTCACTCTGTTTTCCAGCCTAGGCTGGAAAACAGGGTGGGGAGGAACCAATAGTGAGAGACCGAGAGGGGCGGGGAATATCTGTCTGAGGGGTGATGCGATCGCACCGCTAGTGTGGTTTAAAATTCGATTTTACTGCCAATTTAGGTAAATTGCAAAGCGCTCTTGTAAGGGATGGGAAACAATATGGTTAGACGTTCTCGACAACGGCAATCTTTGGCGTGGGGATGGTTAGAAGAATTCGACGAACTCGTGCGAGGAGTGTCGGGGGGCTTTTTGTTTGGAATTCCGCTCCTATACACGATGGAAGTGTGGTGGATTGGCTCGTTTAGTAGAGCGCCGATGCGATTGGGAGCGCTGGCGGTGACGTATTTTGTGGTGTTTGTGTTTAATCGCACGGTGGGATTTCGGGACAATCAAGATATCAAGAGTCGCTGGCGAGATCCGGCGATGGAAAGTGTGGAAGCGATCGCCATTGGGTTGGTATGTACCACGTTGACTTTGATATTGTTGGGACAAATCAACCCTCGCACGCCGTTGAATGAAATTCTCGGAAAAGCGATTTTTGAAGGGTTGCCTTTTTCTCTGGGAGTGGCGCTGGCGACTTCGCTGATGAGTGGCGATCGCTACGACTCGGAGAATGGAAATGGCGATCGCGATTCTCACGAGAATGACAGTTGGATGCTCAGTCAAATGGAACCATCAGCGGATATTGGCGCGACGTTACTGGGGGCGATTTTTATTGCCTTTAGCATTGCACCTACCGATGAAGTGGCGATGCTGGCGGCAAGTGCCTCACCTCAAGGGTTAGCTGCGATCGCCTTGTCTTCCTTGCTGATTTCCTATGGGATTGTATTTTCGGCGGGATTCCGGGGTCAGGAGAAGCGATTCAAACAGCAAGGAATGTTTCAAAAACCCGTGGGAGAAACCGTGATGTGCTATCTGGTGTCCCTCGCCGCTTCGGTGGTGATGTTATCGTTTTTTCAGAAAGTGACCTTTAGCGATCCCTGGCAAATTTGGGTCAGCTATACGATTATATTGGGTCTTCCGGCAAGTATCGGCGGTGCTGCAGGGAGATTGGCGGTATGAGTCGCGGTGAAATCAATAACAGAACCCAGAGAAAAGAGATAGCCGGGCGATCGCCTGCAGAGTGGGTGACGTTTGCCATTGGGTTGGTAATCTTGGGGATTTCTATCGTATTGGTGGGGTATGATTGGACCAACCATCGCGAAAATCCGCCAGTGATTTCCGTGAAGCAATCTGGAGAAGTTAGAGCGTATAACGGGCAGTTTTACGTGCCGTTTACGGTGAAGAATGAAGGGGGAGAAACCGCGGCTGCAGTACGGGCGATCGCCGAACTGAAAATTGATGGCGAAATTGAAGAAAAGGGAGAATTGGAAATTGATTTTTTGTCGCAAGATGAAACGGAATCCGGGGCATTTATTTTCACCCAAAATCCCGATGACGGTCAGTTGGTTTTGCGGATTTCTAGTTATAAATTGCCCTAGTCACAACAGCAGGGGGTTACAAATTCCCCGGCTCATCGCTTTATACCCGCAGCAGGTTAAAAACCCCCGGCTCATCGCTTTATACCCGCAGCAGGTTACAAACCCCCCGGCTCATCGCTTTATACCCGCAGGGGGTTACAAATTCCCCGGCTCATCGCTTTATACCCGCAGGGGGTTACAAATTCCCCGGCTCATCGCTTAATACCCGCAGGGGGTTAAAAACCCCCGGCTCATAGCTTAAGTCGTCTAAAGACGACTGATAGATA